>JBLMXS010000329.1:0-4076 GCA_050257895.1 Thiohalocapsa sp. | reverse complement strand
GAGGAACAGGAGGACGGCGCGGTCCTCCCCTATGTGCGCCAGGCGGCGGACGACACCTTCGCGCTCCTGGCCATCGTCGACGGCGTCACCTGCCCGGCCTGCCTGTGGCTGATCGAGACCGCGCTGGCAAAGCAGGAGGGTGTCGTGACGGCGCGCCTCGCGCTGTCGACCGGCCGGCTGCAGCTGCGCTGGCAGGGGCCGCCGGAGCGCGGCGCGGCGCTGTTGGCGCTGGTGCGGCGGCTCGGCTACCGGGCCCGCGCCTGCGATCCGGCGCTGGTTGCGGTTGCCGGCAGCGACGACAAGGCGCTGCTGCGGGCCCTGGCGGTGGCGGGGTTTGCCGCCGCCAACATCATGCTGCTGTCGGTGGCGGTGTGGGCCGGCGACATCCAGGGCGAGATGGGGGCGGCGACGCGCGACCTCTTGCACTGGGTCTCGGCGCTGATCGCACTGCCAGCGGTCGCCTATGCCGGCCGGCCGTTTTTTCGGTCGGCGATCGCGGCGTTGCGCGCGGGCCACGCCAACATGGACGTGCCGATCTCGGTCGGGGTGCTGGTCGCGACCGGAATGAGCCTTGTCGCGACCGGGCATTCCGAGCCCGATGCCTATTTCGACTCGGCGGCGATGCTGCTGTTTTTTCTGCTGGTCGGGCGGTATCTGGAGCGGCGGGCGCGCGGTCGGGCGCGCAATGCCGCCGAAGCGCTGCTGGCGCTCGGCGCGGCGGCGGTGACCCGGCTGACCGCGGAGGGTGGCACCGCCTCGGTGCTGCCGGCGGCGCTGATTCCCGGCGACATGATCCTCGTCGCGGCCGGCGAGCGCATCGGCGCCGACGGCGAAATCGTCGGCGGCCGCTCCGAACTCGACCGCAGCCTGATCGACGGCGAGACCCTGCCCGTCGCGGCTTGCCCCGGGGACCACGTGCACGCCGGCATGGCGAACCTCGTGGCGCCGCTGCGCATCCGCGTGACCGCCACCGGCGAGGCGACGTTTCTCGCCGAGATCGTGCGGCTGATGGAAATCGCCGAGCACGCCCGCGGCCGCTACGTCGTGCTCGCTGAACGCGTCGCGCGGCATTACGCACCGGTGGTGCACGGGCTGGCGCTCGCGACCGTCGTCGTCTGGATGGCGCTCGGCCAGGGCTGGGAAATGGCGCTGACGGCGGGCGTCGCGGTGCTGCTCATCACCTGCCCGTGCGCGCTCGGCCTCGCCGTGCCGGCAGTGCAGGTGATCGCGGTCGGCGGCCTCTTGCGGCGCGGCGTGCTGGTGAAGTCGGCCAGTGCGCTGGAACGCTTGGCGGCGGTCGATACCGTTGTGTTCGACAAGACCGGGACGCTGACCCTCGGGCGGCCGTCTTTGGCGCGGCCGGTCGACGCCGAGCGGCTGGCGCAGGCGTCGGCGCTGGCGGCAGTGTCGCGCCACCCGCTCTGCCGCGCGATCCGCGCCCTGTGCCCGCTGGTGCCGGCCGCGGAGGGGGTCGTCGAGCATCCCGGCGCCGGCCTCGAACAGGGCGGCGTTCGCCTCGGCAGCCGTGCCTTCTGCGGGCTGCCGGCGGACGATCGGCCGACCTCCGGCCCCGAATTGTGGCTGAGGGCACCCGGCAACAGGCCGGTGCGCTTTGCCTTCGCCGACGCGCTGCGGCCCGGCGCAACGGACGCGATCACCTGGCTGCGGCGGCAGCGGATGCGGGTGCTGCTGTTGTCGGGCGATCGGACGGCGGCGGCGGCGGCGGTGGCCAAGGCGGTCGGCATCGCCGACTGGGCCGCGGCGCTGTCCCCGGCCGACAAGGCGGCCCGGCTCGCGGCGCTGTCGGCGCAGGGACGCCGCACGCTGATGGTCGGCGACGGCCTCAACGACGCGCCGGCACTTGCCGCGGCCGACGTGTCGATGTCGCCGGCGAGTGCCGCCGATGTCAGCCAGAACGCCGCCGACATCGTGTTCCAGGGCGCCTCGCTGCTGGCGGTCTGCGAGACGCTCGCGGTGGCGCGGCGCAGCCAGGCGCTGATGCGCCAGAACCTCGCCTTCGCGATCTTCTACAACGCAATCGCGGTGCCGCTCGCCATGCTCGGGCTGGTGACGCCGCTCCTGGCGGCGGCGGCGATGTCGGTGTCCTCGCTGATCGTCATCCTCAACGCCCTGCGGCTCCATGCCCGCCCGCGCGCGGCGGCTCCGGCGGCGACATGAGCGCGCTGTTGTACCTGATCCCGGCGGCGCTGGGCCTTGGCCTGCTGGGCCTGGCCGCCTTCGCCTGGGCCTTGCGCAGCGGCCAGTACGAGGATCTCGACGGCGCCGCCAGCCGCATCCTGTTCGACGATCCACCCCCAGACAATAACAGGAGACATTCATGAGCGCGGTCGTCATCGGCGCGCTACTGTCGGCGCTCGGCCTGTTCGGGCTCGTGCTGGCTGGCGGTGCGCTCGACAACGGGATGTATCATTTCGGCCTGGCGCTGTTCGCCTTCGCCTGCTTTTTCGACCTCTGGCTGATCAAGCAGCATTTCGACCGGCTGGAGGCCGTCTGACCCGCTGCACCGCGCCCCGTGCGCGGGCTTGACCCGCGCATCCACGTCTTGCAGCGGGCCGACAAAGACGTGGATGGCCGTGTCGAGCCCGACCAAGGGAAGTTGGGGTGGTTTCACCAATTGCAGAAGCACCCTGGCCATCGCGCCGGCGGCAACGCAAACTCGCGCCCTGCACCGAGAGGGAGCCGCCGATGGACGTCGCCTTTCTGACCATCGCCGAACTGCAGCGCCTCTACGCGGCGCGCGAGCTGTCGCCGGTCGAGGCGACGCGGGCGCTGTTTCGCCGCATCGCCGAGCATGACGACAAATTGCACAGCTTTCTGCGGCTGACCGAGGAGAGCGCACTCGCCGAGGCGATGACGGCCGAGACGGAGCTGATGGCCGGCACAAGGCGCGGCCCGCTGCACGGCATTCCCTACGCGCTGAAGGACATCATCGAGACTAAGGGCGTCTTGACGACCGGCCATTCGAAGCTCCGGCGGGACCATGTGCCGGCCGAGGACGCCGAAGTGGTCAGCCGCCTCAAGGCCGCCGGCGGCGTCATGCTCGGCAAGCTGGCGACCTGGGAGTTCGCGCTGGGCGGGCCGAGTTGGGATTTGCCGTGGCCGCCGGCGCTCAATCCGTGGAGCCCGGCAAACCTGCCGGGCGGCTCGTCGAGCGGCGCCGGCGCGGCGGTGGCGGCGGGGTTCGTGCCGGGTGCGGTCGGCACCGACACCGGCGGCTCGGTGCGCGGTCCCGCCGCGCTCTGCGGCATCGCCGGGCTGAAGCCGACCTATGGCCGGGTCAGCCGGCGCGGCGTCTTTCCCAACACATTCTCGATGGACCATTGCGGGCCGCTGTGCCGCAGCGCCGAGGACATCGCGCTGTTCCTGCAGGCGATCGCCGGTTTCGATCCGCAGGACCCGGCCAGCGAGGACGTGCCGGTGCCGGATTACCGCGCAGCGCTCGCCGAGGGTGTGAAGGGCTTGCGGCTCGGGCTGGTCGAGGACTGGTACCAGGCCGCTGGCGCGCACCCCGATTTGGCGCCGGCGATCGCCGCCGCGGTCGAATTGCTGCGCGGCGCCGGGGCGATCGTCGAGCCGGTGCGCCTATCGAGCCTCCGAGACTACACCGACTGCAAGACGACGATCTCCAGCGTCGAGCTGTTCGCGATCCACGAGCAGGATCTGCGCACACGGCCGCAAGATTTCGGCCGCATCCTGCGCAACCGGGTGCTGCCCGGGGCGCTGATCCGGGCCGAGGACTACCTCGAAGCGCTGCGTTGGCGCACCGCGCTGGCGCAGGAGCAGGCGGCGGCATTGCGGCGGGTCGACGCCTTCGTCACCGCCGCCGCGCTCAATGTCGCCGACCGCGCCGACCCGAAGCAGCCGGACCGCCTCGTCAGCGCCCCCAGCATCACGATGCCGTTCAGCGTCGGCGGGCTGCCGGCATTGGCGATCCCGTGCGGTTTCAGCCATGCCGAGGGCCTGCCATTGTCGTTGCAGATCGCGGCGGCGCCGTTCGCCGAGGGGCTGGTGCTGCGCATCGCGCATGCCTACCAGCAGATGACCGACTGGCATCG
>JBLMXS010000328.1:0-3929 GCA_050257895.1 Thiohalocapsa sp. | reverse complement strand
CGTTGACAGCCCCCCAATCCCCCCGCAAGCTGCCCGCCTGCAGCCGAGGCAGGCCAGCCGGGAGGGAACGGTGGACGCGGACGAACAGGACTTTGTCGAATATGCCTGCGCCGACAAGATCGCGACGATCACGCTGAACCGGCCGGACAAGCTCAACGCCGTCAGCGACGAAGTCGTGGCGCAGATGGCGAATGCGCTGCGGCGCTTCGATCTCGATCCCGAAGCCGAGGTCGCCATCCTCAACGGCAAGGGCCGCGCCTTTTCGTCGGGCGCCGACGTGCGGCAGCGGCAGTTGCGCAGCCGCGATGAATTCGAGAAGCTCGGCGGGCCGCAGGGCTGGGGCACCAATTCGGCCGATCTCCTGACCCGATCGGTCAACTGGAAGCCGGTCATCGCCGCGGTGCACGGCTATGTGCTGGGTCTGGCGCTGGGTCTGACGCTGGAATGCGATCTGATCGTTGCCGCCGAGGGCACCCGCTTTCAGTTGACTGAGACCTCGCGCGGTCTCGGCGCGTCGCGCTACTGGGCCCTTTTCCAGTACCGCAGCGCCGGCGCCTTCGGCGATGAGGTGGCGATGACCGGCCGCTTCTTCACCGCCGAGGAAGCCTTCGCGGCCGGCCTCATCAACCGCCTGGCCCCGGAGGGGAAGCACCTCGAGGTGGCGCGCGAGCTGGCGGCGCAAGTTGCGAAAAACCCGCCCCTGTCGGTACGCACGACGGTGCGCACCCGGCGCTGGTACATGCAGCGCCTCGTCCGCGAGGCGCAGTTCATCGCCGAACCGTTCCGCCTCTATCTGACCGAGGATTTCCAGGAGGCCGCCCGCGCCTTCGCCGAAAAACGCCCGTCGGGCCGCTTCAAGGGCCGGTAGCCCGGACGGCCCTCGATTTCCGGCGTCAATTGCAGATTGAACCAACGCTGTCGTACGATGTCATGCAGGTTAAACGCGTTGGGGCGGCTCGATTTCCTAAATGCCATCTTTCGAATGGATATCGAAAAACCACATTGGAGATCTCGCTAGCATAGCCGGTCTGGTTGTGTCGATAATTGGCTTCGTAGCAACGCTGGTTAACGTATGGCGAACGAGATCGGCGGCACTTCGAGCCGAACAAGCTGCCAATGAGGCTCGGCGTATGATTCGCGGGTACGAAACCGTTGCCGATTTTTCGGCGACAATTGCGTTGATGGACGAGATCAAACGTCTGCACCGGACCGGTCAATTAGAAATGCTGCCGGATCGGTACGCCGCTTTGCGCAAAGCGCTAATCGGTATCCGCAGGTTGTCTCCGTCACTTGATGATGAGCAGGACAAGGTGCTCCAGGGTGCTATTACAACGTTATCGACGACTGAGCACGCAATTGAAAGAGCAATTGCGAGCGCATCATCTCCAGATTTTGTGAGGCTAAACCGTCTTTTTTCCGCGAGATCGATAGCCTGCACGCTGTTCTCGTGGACTTAACAGCTGCCGGCAAGAAGGAGCTGGATTAATGACAACTAAATACCTCCAACTGTTGGACCGGCTTATACAAAAGACAGACGCTGGAGAGCTGGCATGGGAAGAGACCGCAGCCGGCGATGCGTTCCAGGTTTCATTCCCAAATTATGCAGTAATTCTATCAGAGGCGGAAACGCCGACTACAATAGATTATGTGGTTGAATTGGTAAACGCAGATGGAAGAATCATCGACAGATTCTCCGATGTAACATTAGAACGCACGGATCCGTCTTCACAGAGGGGCGGTCCACGACATTTTGACAGAATGAAAGCTCTATTTGAGGTGGCGAGACGGCAAGCGCTTGGTGTAGATAAGGCTCTAGATGAAATACTGAGAGAATTAGATAATGAAAAATTTTAAATTAGGGCCGGCGAAGAATGTCAGCAAACACTAGAAGCAGCGCCAACCGGCCGCTGGCCGGAATCGTCGTGCTCGATTTCGGGCAGGTCTATCAGGGCCCCTATGCGACGATGCTGATGGCGAAGGCCGGGGCCGACGTCATCAAGATCGAGCCGCCGCAGGGCGAGCCGCTGCGCCGCCGCGCGCCCGCCGGCATGAGCACCACCTTCCCGATCGCGATGCTCAACGGTAACAAGCGCGCGATCACGCTGAACCTGAAGCACGCGCGCGGCCGCGACCTGTTGTTCGCGATGGCCAAGAAGGCCGACGTGCTCTTGGAGAACTTCGCACCGGGGGTGATGGATCGGCTCGGCGTCGGCTGGCAGGTGCTGCACGAGGTCAACCCGCGCCTCGTCTACGCCTCCGGCACCGGCTATGGACTCTCGGGACCCGACCGCGATAACCTCGCGATGGACCTGACGGTGCAGGCGATGGGGGGCCTCATCAGCGTCACCGGCTTTCCGGAGGGACCGCCGGTCAAGGCGGGGCCGGCGGTCGTCGACTTCCTCTCCGGCATCCACCTCTACGCGGCGACGCTGACCGCGCTGTTCGAGCGCGAGCGCACCGGCAAGGGGCGGCTCGTCGAGGTGGCGATGCAGGAGGCGGCCTACGCGACGCTGACCTCGCAATTCGAAGCCTATTGGCTGAGCGGCCAGGTGCATCCGCGCACCGGCAATTCGAGCCACGGCCGCGTCCCGATCAACGTCTACCCGACCAATGACGGCTACGTCGCGATGAACCTCGCGGTCGAGGAGCACTGGCACAGCCTGCTGACGGCGATGGGGCGCGAGGATTTGCGCGGCGACCCGCGGTTTCTGAACAACGCGGCGCGCGTAAAGCACCGGGCGGAGACCGACGCGCTGATTGCCCAATGGACGCAGACGCTCGGCAAGATGGAGGTCTTCCAGGTCGCCAAGCGGCATCGCATCCCGCTGGCGCCGGTGCGCGACGTCGACGAGGTCATGCACGACCCGCACATGCACGAGCGCGGCTTCCTCGAAGACATCGTGCACGACGAATTGGGCCCGGTAACGGTCCCCAACACGCCGCTGCGGGTGCACGGCGCCGACCCGGTCGAGGCGCTGCCGAGCCCCAAGCTCGGCCAGCACAACGAGGAGGTCTACGGCGGCTGGCTCGGCCTGTCGCAAGCGGAGATTGCGGGGCTGAAGCAGGATGGCCTCATCTGACAGTGCGCACCACCACCGGTGGCCCATTCATCGCATTCCCGGCGCAAGCCGGGATCCACCCGCCCACCGCTCGAGCCACCTGACAAATGGATCCCGGGTTTCGCCTTCGCCGGGAATGCGGAATAAAATAGGAGGGAAGTACCCGATGCCCCTGCTCTATGAAAAACGCGGCGCCGTCGCGGTGCTGACGCTGTCGCGGCCGCAGGCGAGGAATGCCTGGGGCGAGGATTACAACGAGGGTCTGAAAGAGCTGCTGCCGGTGCTCGAGGACGATTCCGAGATCCGCGCCGTGGTCCTGACCGGCGACGAGGCGGGCGGCGCGTTCAGCGCGGGCGCCGATCTGAAGAACCCGAAGACGCACACCAGCGACTCGATCGCCGAGGCGATCGAGGGGTTGCCGAAGCGGCGGCGCCACCAGGCGATGAACCTGTTATCGGACTTCGCCAAGCCGCTCATCGCCGCGGTCAACGGCTACGCCGTCGGCATCGGCTGCATCGTCACCTATTGCTGCGACCTGATCGTCGCCTCGGACAAGGCGGAGTGGCGGCTGCCGCAGGTCGGGCTCGGCATCCTGCCGGCGCAGGGCGGCACGGTGCGCCTCGCGCGCTGGATCGGCCGGGGGCAGGCGATGAAGGTCGCGATGGGGTTCCCGCTGAAGGCTGAGGAGGCCTACCGCATCGGTCTCGCGCAATGGCTGGTGCCGCATGGCGAGGTGATGGCGAAGGCGATGGAGGTCGCCGAGCATGTCGCCGGGCTGCCGCCGCTGGCGGCGCGGCTCGCCAAGGAATCGGTCGCGTTCGGCCTCGATTCGACGTTGCGCGAAGCGGCCAATGCCGACCTCTACCGTTT
>JBLMXS010000327.1:0-12537 GCA_050257895.1 Thiohalocapsa sp. | reverse complement strand
CGTACCCGTTCGTGCCGGCCGAGGTGCTGGACCAGGCGGAGTCGGTGCGCGCCAGCCTCCCCAACAAATACTGCGACCCGAAGATCGCCGCCCGCCTCTATGACGAGATCTTCGACGAATACCAGCTGTGCGACGATATCGGCCTCCACATCGTCACCAATGAGCACCACTCCGGGATCAACAACCTCTGGGCCGCCAGCCCGGTGATCACCGGCGTCGTCGCCCGGCTGACGAAGAAGGCGCGGATCCTCTCGCTCGGCACGCTGATCACGGTGCGGCCCGACCCAGTGCGGGTCGCCGAGGAATACGCCACGATCGACATCATCTCGAAGGGGCGGCTGGAGATCGGCTTCGTCAAGTCGGGCGCCACCGAGATGGTCTCGGGCGACGCCAACCCGATGCGCATCCGCGAGCGCGAATGGGAGGCGATCGACCTGATCGAAAAGGCGCTGACAACTCAGGACGGGCCGTTCAGCTGGGAGGGCAAGTTCTTTACCCACCCGCACGTCAACATCTGGCCGCGCCCATACCAGGAGCCGCGGCCGGAATTCTGGGCCGCAACCTCCGACCTGCCGACCTGCGCCGAACTCGGTCGCCGCAACATCATCAACACGCTGTTGTTCGGCGGCTACGACCGCACCCGCCAGGCCTTCAACGCCTACAAAGAGGCGCGCGCCGCCGCCGCGATGCCGGCGCCGGGCGAGGACCGCTTCTCCTACATGGCCTTCGCCTATGTCGGCGACACCGATGAGGAGGCGCTCAGGATCGGCCAGAAGATTGCCTGGTTCCTCACCGTCAGCATCAAGAGCGCACCGCAATTCGCCAAGTTCCAGCCCGGCAACGTCGCGCCCGAGATGGCGCCGGCGGCATGGAAGACGGGCGCTTCGCGCCGTCCCCGTCCGACCAATCTCGATGCCGAAATGCTGGTCGGCCAGGGCCAGATGTTCGCCGGCAACCCTGACACGGTGGCGCGGCAGATCAAAGACTTCAGGAAGCGGGTCGGTGGCATCGCGCACATCATCATGATGACGCGCCAGGGGCTGGTGACGCACGCCGAGGCGGAGAAGAGCTTCAACCTGGCCGCCAAGGAGGTGCTGCCGCAACTGCAGGACTTGCCGCCGATCGACGCGGACGAGACGGCGTGGCTGGCAAAGCAGGCGGCGGCGAAATGAGCCGTGTCGACGAGTACCCCCAGCCTAACCCTCCCCCGCCAACGGGGAGGGCATTTGTGTGCTAGCGGAGGCGCAAATTGGTCCTGACGAGTGGATCGCTGTAATTCCCCCTCCCCCGCAGGCGGGGGAGGGTCGGGGTGGGGGTTTGTAGTGACGGATCCGCTGAAGGTAGGGCCGCTCGATCTCGAGGTGCTGCGGCGCGGCAGCGGCCGGCCGATCCTCCTGATCCACGGCGTCAATCCGGTAAGCCCGCAGGCGCCGTTCGTCGATCTGCTGGCGGCGCACGGCGAGGTCGTCGCTCCGTCGCATCCCGGCTTCGGCAATTCGCCGCGGCCGGAAGATTTCGACACGGTCTACGACCTTGTCCATCTCTATCGCGAGGTGCTCGATGCGCTGCCGGCGCCGGCGACCGTGATCGGTTTTTCATTTGGCGGCTGGATCGCCGCTGAAGTCGCGGCGCAGGGCCATCCGAACCTCGAACGGCTGGTGCTGGTCGACCCGGTCGGGGTCAAGCTGGGGGGCCGCGAGGAGCGCGATATCGCGCACTTCTTCAACACCAATCCGGCGGCCCTGGCGCGCCTCGCGTGGCACGCCCCCTCCCGCCGTCCGCCCGGCATTTACGGCCTCGGCTGGCAGACCACGATCGACGAGACGATGCCGGACGCGGACATGGTGGCGTTGGCGCGAAATTGGGATGCGCTGTGCCTCTACGCCTGGCGCCCGCATATGTACAACCCGCAGCTGAAGCAGTGGTTGCGCCGCATCGCGGCGCCGACGCTGGTGCTGTGGGGCGCCGACGACGGCATCGTCACCCCCGATTACGGGCGGCGCTACGCGGGTCTTATCCCGGGCGCCCGGTTCGAGCTGATCGAGAGCGCCGGCCACCACCCCGAACTGGAGCAGCCACAGGTTTTTGCCAATCGGGTGGCGGCGTTTTTGGGGAACCCGACATGATGTTCATCGTCCGCAGTGACGGCCGCCGGCCCGAGTCCGCCGGCATCGCCATAAAGCTCAGCCGCAAGACGCCCGAAATCGTCGAGAACGCGGCCGGCATGACGGATTTCTTCTGCCTCGGGGAGGCCGAGGCGATGGCGGCGCTGCGCGAGGCCGGCTGGAAGGTCGTCGCATTGCACGACGGCTATTACGAGGACGGCAACGGCGGCGGCGTCGCGATCTGGGGGCAAGGGAGATACTGGGAGATCCGCGAGGAGCCGCTGACCGTCAAGGAGGCCGTCGCCCCGAGCAGCGGCGCCGAGGCCGGGCCGAAGGAAGGGGAGCACGTCGAGGTTCGCCGCGCCATTTTCGGCGCCTGACGGGCTGCCCCTCCGCCCTTTCCCGTCGCCGCATGCCCGCTTGACGGAGCGGCGCAAAGGACGATCCTGCGCACCCGTTCGTTTTTGGAGTCCGGCATGAGCGATGCGGCGTTTCACGAGCTTTTCCCGCTGGGCGAGGATGCGACGCCGTACCGCAAGCTGACCGGCGATCACGTCTCGGCAGGCGCGTTCGAGGGGCAGCGCGTCGTCAAGGTCGCGCCGGCGGCGCTGACCCTGCTGGCGCGTCAGGCCTTTGTCGATTGCCAGCACCTGCTGCGGCCTGGCCATCTCGCCCAATTGCGCGCCATCCTCGACGATCCCGAAGCTTCGTCCAACGATCGCTTCGTCGCCTTCGACCTGTTGAAGAACGCCAATATCGCGGCCGGCAAGGTGTTGCCGATGTGCCAGGACACCGGCACCGCGATCGTCATGGGCAAGAAGGGCCAACAAGTGTGGACCGGCACCGACGATGTCGCGGCGCTGTCGGACGGCATCAGGCGCACCTACACTGAGACCAACCTGCGCTACAGCCAGGTGGCGCCAGTGTCGATGTACCAGGAGGTCAATACCGGCGACAACCTGCCGGCGCAGATCGACATCTATGCCGAGCCGGGCGAGGAATACCATTTCCTGTTCATCGCCAAGGGCGGCGGCTCGGCCAACAAGAGCTTTCTCTACCAGCAGACGCCGGCCGTGCTGAACCCGCAGGCGCTCTTGAAATTCATCGACGAGCGCGTCCGCACTCTCGGCACCGCCGCCTGTCCGCCCTACCATCTGGCGATCGTCATCGGCGGCATCTCGGCCGAGATGAACCTGAAGACCGTCAAGCTGGCGAGCTGCCGCTATCTCGACACGCTGCCCGCCGCCGGCAACAAGTTCGGCCAGGCCTATCGCGACCGCGATTTCGAGGCCGAGGTGCTCGAGTTAACCCGCAGGATGGGGATCGGGGCGCAGTTCGGCGGCAAATATTTCTGCCACGACGTGCGCGTCATCCGCCTGCCGCGGCACGGCGCCTCACTGCCGATCGGGATCGGCGTCTCGTGCTCGGCCGACCGCCAGATCCTCGGCAAGATCACCGCCGACGGCATCTTTCTCGAAGAGCTTGAGCAAAATCCTGCGCGCTTCCTGCCGGAGATCGACGAAACGCAGCTGAGCGGCGAGGTCGTGCGCATCGACCTGTCGCGGCCGATGGAAGAGATCCGCCGCACATTGTCGCAATACCCCGTCAAGACGCGGCTCAGCCTCAACGGCACGCTGATCGTCGCGCGCGACCTGGCGCACGCCAGGCTGAAGGAACGGCTCGACCGCGGCGAGGGCTTGCCGCAATACGTCAAGGATCACCCGATCTATTACGCGGGCCCGGCCAAGACACCGGAAGGCTACGCTTCGGGTTCGTTCGGCCCGACCACGGCGGGCCGCATGGACAGCTATGTCGAGCCGTTCATGGCCGCTGGCGGCAGCTTTATCACGCTGGCCAAGGGCAATCGCGGCGCCGAGGTGCGGGCCGCCTGCAAGGCGCATGGCGGCTTCTATCTCGGCTCGGTGGGCGGTCCGGCGGCGCGTCTGGCGCAGGACTGCATAAAGCAGGTCGAGCTCCTTGAATATCCCGAGCTCGGGATGGAGGCGGTCTGGCGCATCGAGGTCGTCGATTTCCCCGCCTTTGTCGTCGTCGACGACAAGGGCAACGACTTCTTCGCCTCGCTCGCCTGACGGGATGCGCGCTTGGCCCGCGACGCCCTCCCCGACCCGCTTCTGAACGGCGATGCGGCGGCTTGGGAGAGTTTTGTCCGCCGCTATGGCGGGCTGATCGTCGCCGCGGTGCGCGGCGTCGCGCAGTCGCCGGCGGACGTCGAGGATCTGGCGCAGGAAGTGTTCGTCCGGTTATGCAAGGACGATTTCCGCCTGCTGCGCAGCTACGATCCGGTGCGCGCCGGGCTGTCGACATGGCTCACGATCGTCGCCCGCAGCACGGCGCGCGACGCGCTGCGCCGACGCCGGATCGATGCGGTGCCGATCGAGGCGGTGCCGGAGGCGCAGCTCGCGGTCGACCCGGTCGAGCCGGTGCGCAAGCTGAAGCTGCCGCAGGCGCTGTTGTCGCCGCGCCAGCGCGAGATCCTGGCGATGCTCTATGACCGGGAGATGGACGTCGCCGAGATCGCGGGCGTGTTGGGGATCGATCCGCAGACCGTCCGCAGCGCCCATCACAAGGCGATGCTGAAGCTGCGGGCTCACTTCAAGGCCGATCTTGGCTAGCGTTGGGAACCAAATAGTTGCGGGGATGCTGGCGGTTCTGCCGGCGTAAAGTATGGGAATGAGGAGAGCGCTACATGCGCGGGGTTGATGATCGACGCGAGCCCGCGGCGGAATGGCCGGACGGCAGCCTGTGGCGGCGCAGCCGCGGCATCGACGCGCGCGACGAAGAGGCGGCACGCTATCTCGACCTGGCGGCGTTCGCCGACGGCGAGCTCGACCCCGACGAGCGCGAGCGCATCGCCGAGCGGCTGGCGCTGGACCCGGAGGCCGCTACCGACGTCGCCGCTGCGCGGGATCTCGCGGCAGGCGCCCCCGGGCTGGCTGCGCCGGCTGCTGTCGTTGCGCGGGCTTGCGCACTGGTGCGCCCCGGCGAGCGCCCGGGAGACGACGCGGCGGCCGGCGTCGTCGTGCCGTTGCGGGCGCGCCCGCGGTCGCCTTCCGGTGTGCGCGGCGCCGTCGGCTGGGCCGGTCTGGCCGCCGCCGCGGCGATGGTCGCCTGGATCGGCTTCACGCTCGGCATGGACACCTCGCTGACGGTCGGCCAGCGCAGCCCCGGCGACGGCGGATTCCTGCAGGAGTTGCTCAACCCGACCAGCGGTCTGCTGCCGGACCTCAACGCGGGCCAGCCGACGTGAGCGCGGCCCTGGCCTGGATCGATCGGCCGCTGGCCGGGCGCCGCCGCCGGCTGGTGTTCATCGCCCTGGTGCTGTCGCTCGCGCTCAACCTGTTCTTTATCGCCGGGGCCCTGTGGATCCGCCTGCATCAGCCGGCGCCCGGCTGGGGCCGCGAACACCGCTATCAGCGCATGGCAGCGGAGCTCGATCTCGATGCGCATCAGCGCGCCGGCTTCGAGCGCTATGTCGCGGCGATGCGGGCGGATGCGGCCCGCATGCACGCACAGGTCGCGCCGCTCGTCGGCGCGGCCTGGGACGAGGTCGGCAAGGCACAGGCAGACCAGACGCAAGTGATGCGCCTGATGGACGAGGCGGCCGGCAAGCGGCGGGAATTTCAGCGCCAGGCGACCTCCGAGACGCTCGCCTTCCTGGCTTTGCTGTCGCCTGCCCAGCGCGGGAAATTCGTGGCAATCGCGCGCCAGGATTGGCACCATCACCACGCACATCCGTAGCTGAAGCGGCGTCAATCGGACCGCTTCCGTCTCCGGCCGCATGCCGGGCGGGATGCCCGCGGTCCAAAACGACCGCATGCGTCATCCCGGCCCGCCGCATCGACAAACGTGGTATGTCAGCGCGGTCGTGACCGTCATTCCGCAGCCTGTCCGCTGGCGCCGCTCCCGTCTGCGCGCCCTCTTTGTCATCAGCCTCATCACCGCCGCCTCTCTCGGCGTCGCGCGCGCCGACCCGCTCAGCATAGAGCGCGTGCTGAGCCATCCGGACGGCGTCACGATCCGGCTGGCCGGCATCGAGCTCAGTGAGGCGGCGATCGTGCTGTCGGCAACGATCAGCAACCCCGGCAGTGGAGAAGTGCGGCTCAACGGCGCCCGCAGCCTGGTCATCGACGACGGCGCGCATGGCGTGCATTTCCTCAACCCGCCGCTCGGCAATCCGGAAATGCGCATCCCGCCGCGGTCGGTTATGCGGGCCGATCTGGTGTTTGTCGGGCCGCCGCCGTCGGCGGCGCGGCATCTCACGCTGTCGATCAACCGCGGCATCGGCACGCCCGACAATCCCTATGACACGGCGCCGGCGTTCGAAGCTTCGCTGCCGCTGCCGCAGCGCGAGGGCAGCGCCGCCGCCGCCGGCCACCCCGACGGCGCCGCATTGGCGGTGCGCCATATCGCCGCCGGCGGCGGCATCTGCCTGGTAACCATCGTCGCCGCCAACGGCAACGATAGCACGATCGTCCTCAACGAGGCCGGCAGCCTGGTGCTGCTCGACGCAGCTGGGCGGGCGGCTCGGCTCGATCCGCCGACCGAAAACCGCGAGCTGGTCATCCCGTCAGAGGCCCGGCTCGACGCCGATCTGGTGTTCGACTGCCGCGGCATCGATACCGGCGGCGTGTTGCGCCTGATCAGCAACCGCGGTACCGCCGGCACGCCAGACAACCCGTACGACACGATGCCGGTGCTGCGCGTCACGGCGCCGGTCGAACCCGCTGCGGCGACGCTGCCGGGGCACTCGCATGCCGCGGTGACGCCGCTGCCGCAGTCGCAGCTGTCGCCGATCGTGCCAGCCATGGCAAGTGCAGCATCGGACGCGCCGCGGCGCCCTGCGGCAGCGCCGCCGCCGGCCGCATCGGCGCCGACGGAGCCGCCCCCGCCGCCACCGGCGCCGACGGAGCCGCTCCCGCCGCCACCGGTGGCGGACCAGCCGGCGGCAACGCGCGAGGGCCCGGCGAGCCTCGCGCAGCTCGAGGCGGCGCTGCACGCGGCAAAGACCGATCGTGGGCTGCGGCTGGTGCTGCCGGCCGATGCGCTGTTCCAGCCGCGGCAGCGCGAGTTCGACGCCGCTGCCGCGGCGCCGCTAGCCTCGCTGGCGGCGCTGGTCGCGGCGGCAAGGCCGCGCGAGATCGTGGTGATCGGCCACACCGACTCGTCCGGCGACGATGACGCCAACCTGGCGCTGTCGAAAGCGCAGGCGCATGCCGTCGCCGCCTGGCTCAAGGCGCATGCGCCACCGCAGCATCGCCTGCGCTTTGTTGAAGAAGGGTACGGCCGCACCCGTCCGGTTGCGCCGAACCACAACGCCGACGGCTCCGACAACCCGGCCGGCCGCGCCAGCAATCGCCGCATCGAGATCCTGCTGCGGCAGCGGTGAGGCCCTCACAGCCAGCGCGTCGTGGCTCTATTTCGTGCCAAACAGGCGGTCGCCGGCATCGCCGAGCCCGGGCAGGATGTAGCCGTGGTCGTTGAGGCAGCGGTCGATCGCCGCGGTCAGGATCGCGACATCGGGGAAGACGGCTTGCACCTTGGCGATGCCCTCGGGCGCCGCCACCAGGCAGACGAACTTGATCGACTTGGCGCCCAATTCGACGAGCCTTGAGATCGCCGCCACCGCCGAGTTGCCGGTCGCCAGCATCGGGTCGAGCAGGATCACGTCGCGCTCCGGTAAATCATCCGGCAGCTTCAGGTAGTATTCGATCGCCTCCAGCGTCCGCGGCTCGCGGTAGAGCCCGATATGGCCGACCCGCGCCGACGGCACCAGGTCGAGCATGCCGTCGAGGATGCCGTTGCCGGCCCTGAGGATCGAGACGAGGCACACCTTCTTGCCGGCCAGCAGCGGCAGCCGCGCCGTTTCGAGCGGCGTGTCGATCAAGGTCTCCGCGAGCGCCAGGTCGCGCGTCGCCTCGTAGCCGAGCAACAGGCTGACCTCGCGCATCAAGAGGCGGAATTTCGAGGTGCTGGTGTCGCGCGCCCGCATCAAGGACAGCTTGTGCTGCACCAGCGGGTGGTCGACGATCGTGACGGCGGCCGGCATCCGCGTCCCCCCTCAGAAACTGAGGCGGACATGATGCACGAAAACGCGCGGCGCGGGGCATCGCAGCCATCTCGGCAGCATGCCGGCAAGATGGGCGCGGTCGGAATTTATTCCGCGGCGGCGCCGAGCCGAACGTCGCCGTCGCCGAGGCAATGGGGGTCCTGGCGCAGGATGCGGCGGGCGTAATAGGCGAAGGTGGCGGCAATCGCGCGCTCCTTCAGGCGGTAATCGTGCGCCTCGCGCGCGAGCTCCGGATCGATCGGCTGGATTTTCCCGGCACTCATCGCCAGCAATTGCAGCCGTGCGGCGCGCTCGATGAAGAGCGACATAACGGCCGCTTCCTCGATTGTCGAACAGGCGCAAAGCTGGCCGTGATGCGCCAAGAGGATCGAGCGCTTGTCGCCGATCGCCTCGGAAATAATGCGCCCCTCCTCGTCGCCGATCGGGGTGCTCGGCCACTCCGGCAGCCAGGCGCAATCATCGTGGAAGAGGGTCGTGTCCATGTGCGCCGCGGCGAGCGGCACGCCGATCATCGACAGTGCCGACACGTATGGCGGGTGGGTGTGCATGATCGCATTGACCCGCGGCTTGGAACGGTAGATCCACAGGTGGAAGCGGTTCGACGGGTTGGGCATCCCGTCGCCGTCGAGGACGTTGAGGTCGTCGTCAACCAAGAGCAGATTGACCGGCGTCGCCTCCTCGAGCCCCAACCCGAAGCGCAGCATCCAATAGGTGCCGGGCTGTTCGGCGCGGGCCGACAATTGCCCGGCAAGACCGGAATCGTGCCCGTCGGCCGCCAGCATGCGGCAGGCCAATGCGAGCTTCTGCCGCGCCGACCACGCCGGCACCGCGAAATGCCGGTCCATGCGTTCGCTGGTTTGGCGGTGGTACTCACTCTTGTCCCTGACGGTCTGCATCGGCGTCCTCCCGCGCTGTCCGGCCGCAAGTCTCGGTGGTGGCAACAGGATCTTCAAGTCAATCGGCTGGCCCCATCGCTCGCGGAATCGCTTTGCCTAATCGCCGAAAATTTCCTCGATGGAGCAGCGCGCCTTGAATTGCTCCCAGATCGTAAACTCGTAGACCGTACGACGACGATTTCCGTCTCTTACTGCGAGGTATCGAATCTGTACCCCTACACCCTGATCGATCGTTTTCCAGTATCGCTCCAGCTCCTGAAAGGCTATCTCAGCAGCTTCTTCTGTCGCATGGACAATCTCAATCTCGGCATCCGGTTCCACGGGGCCACCCCAAACCGATGGATGAAACCCGAGAGCCCATTTTTCAATGACGGAATTAAGTCTCTTGGCATCAACCAGCACCGCGGTGCTGGAACCGAGAGCATGATTGCTAGCAAACGAAGGCAAGGCGCTCTGGGGGACTTCCCCTTGGATTTCACGAATGTCACGTGTGAATGCTTCCCATGACGCTCGGCGATGCTCGCGGTCACGATCGTCCTTGGCGTCTTGTACTCGCAGCGAGCGAAACACCTTTTCCCAAATGCCTTTCGCCGCTTGCTTCCCCGTATCAACACATGCCGCGAGACGCTGGAGGGCATAGCGCTCGATTTTACTATAACCCTGGTTGCATTCTCGACATGCAGGAGCCGTGACACGCTGGATTGTTCCAAGCGGTTCTTCTGGATACCATGAACGCGCTATTACGTGGTCAGCCGTCAGCTCAGTATTAGGAAAATCCTTTCGGCAGTAAACGCATTTATCCATTGTTCGAGACACGGTCTTCACCTCACTCCGCGGCGGCGACCTGCTCCCTGTGACCGAGGTGACGCAGGCAGCGGTCGACCCACAGCTTGGTCAGCTTTTCCTGGGCGCCGTTTTGCGACAGGCGGCGGCGCAGGGTCGGGAAATCGACGTGGTCGAGGTCCTGGTCCTGGTTGAAGCACGAGAAGACGACGGTCTCGGTGCCGCTCGCCGGGTCGAACTGGCGCTGCAGGCACTGCGCGCAGATCTCCTTCATCATGCACTGCATCGGCGAGTTGATCGACGCGATCGCGCGATGGCCGGGGCGGAAATAATGCTTTAGCCGGGCGCGACGCGCCTCGGCGACTGCCGCCATCATGCCGTCCGAGCCGATCGCGATGATGCGGTCGACCTGCTGCAGCGGGATCGCGGGCTCGCCGAGCCGACCCTCGCCGTAAGCCTCGATCGCGGCGACGATGTTGCCGACAAAGGCGCGGTCCTGCTCGCGGCCGGGGACGAAGCCGGGCGCCTCGTCGCAGCACCACACGACGCTGTCGGCGGCCGCCTCGATGTCGGCGACGCGGTAGCGGTCGACCAACTGCGTGTAGCCGGCGAAAGAGAGGACGCGTGAGCCTTGCGCCCTGAGCGCCGCGCCGATCGAAAACAGCACGGCGTTGCCGAGCCCGCCGCCCACCAGCAGCACGGTCTCGCCGCCTGGGGTCTCGGTCGGCGTGCCGGTCGGGCCCATCAGGATCACCGGCTCGCCCGGCTGCAACAGCGCGCACAGATCGGACGAGCCGCCCATTTCGAGGACGATCGACGACAGGAGGCCCTGCTCGCGGTCGATCCAGGCGCCGGTCAGCGCGAGCCCCTCCATCGCCAGCGTTGTCCCGTCAACCTGCGGCGCAAAGCTCGCGTAATTTTGCAGCCGGTAGAACTGGCCCGGCTTGAAGGCGCGCGCCGCCATCGGCGCCCTGACGACGACCTCGACGATCTTCGGCGTCAGCCGCTCGACCCGCTCGACGCGGGCGCGCAGTTCGTCGTCGAGCCGCGCTTTCAGCGCCGCCGGCTGCAGTGCCGGCGCGCCGAGCCTTGCCAGCATGCCGCTGACCACCGGGTAGCCCTGCTTGGTGCCGCCCATCGCCTTGACGACGTTGCCGGCAAAGCTCGGATGCAAATCGCCCCAGAAGCTGACCGCACGATCATCCGGCAACAGGCGCATCAACACCTGCGGCGCCGCCGGCTTGGCGACGCGCTCCGGCGCCACCCGGTTGCCGGCCTCGTCCAGGGCCTGGAAATAGCGGCCGTCGAGCGCGGCATGTTGGGGGTCCTCGCGTGCCAGCACGGTATTGGGCTGGGTCCCGGCGGCGACGAGGATCGTGCGCGCCGGCAGCACCACCTCCTCGCCCGGCCCCTGATCGGGCGCCGGCCGGTGTCCGCCCACCTCGGCCGGCTGGTGACGCGTCAGGCGCAAGGCGGCTGCCTGGTCGAACACATCGACCTCGACCGCGACCGGCGTCAGCATCTCGGCGAAGCGGATCCCCTCTTCCATCGCCTTCGCCACTTCCTCGTGGTTGAGGGTATAGCTCGGCGCGTCGATCAGGCGGCGGCGATAGGCGATCGTGACGCCGCCCCACGAGTCGATCAGCCCGGCGAAGCGCGGCGCCCTCCCCTCGCGCGCCGCCGCCGACCGCTCTTCGCGCAGCGCCTTGGCGTGAGTGATGAACTCCTCGGCGACCTCGCGCTCGGCGCCGGTCCATGCGGCCCGGACGTTTTCGCCGCCGCGCTCGGCGGCCAGCGTCTCGTAGCGGGCGAGAAACTTCTCGACCTGCACCGGGTAGTAGGCCAGTGCCTCGGTCGCGGTGTCGATCGCGGTCAGCCCGCCGCCGATCACCACGACCGGCAGCCGCACCGTCAGGTTGGCGATGCTGTCGGTCTTGGCGGCGCCGGTCAGCTGCAGCGCCATCAGGAAATCGGAAGCCTGCCGGACGCCGGGGACGAGGCCGTTCTGCATCGGGATGACGGTCGGGCGGCCGGCGCCCGCGCACAGCGCGATATGGTCGAAGCCGAGTTCGAAGGCGCTGTCGATCGTCAGCGTGCCGCCGAACCGCACCCCGCCATACATCGCAAACTGCGCGCGGCGCTCCAGCAGCAGGCGGATGATCTTGAGGAAATTCTTGTCCCAGCGGACCGTGATGCCGTATTCGGCGACGCCGCCAAACCCGGCCATCAGCCGCTCGTCGAGCCGTTCGTAGAGATCGGCGACGTCGCGGATGGGCTGGAACGGCACGCGCGCGCCATCGGGCAGGACGCCGGATATTGCGGCCGGCAGCGGCTCGATCTTCAGCCCGTCGATCGCCGCAACGAAATGCCCGTCATTGATCAAGTGGTGCGCCAAGTTGAAGCCGGCCGGGCCGAGCCCTACCACCAGCACCTTGCGCCCGCTCTCCGGCAACGGCAGCGGGCGGCGCAGGTCGAGCGGGTTCCACCGGGTCAACAGGGTGTAAATCTCGAACCCCCAGGGCAGGCCCAGCACGTCCTTCAAGGTGCGCGTCTCGATCTGCGGGATGTCGACCGGGTCCTGCCGCTGGTAGATGCAGGCCTTCATGCAGTCGTTGCAGATGCGGTGGCCGGTGGCGGCGCAGAGCGGGTTGTCGACCGCGACGAT
>JBLMXS010000326.1:0-16537 GCA_050257895.1 Thiohalocapsa sp. | reverse complement strand
CGCGGCCTGCCCCCTCCGACGTGCTTCGCGCGCCACCTCCCCCGCAAGCGGGGGGTGGGGGAAACCGGCGGTCCAGCTACTGCGGCGGCGCCGCCAGCTTCTGCTGCAACAGCCCGATCAGCGGCCCGATGCGGCCGCCGTTGCGCTGGATCACCGAGCCGAACTCGTCGCGCTGCGTCACCTTCATGCTGACGCCGCCGACATAGACGTCGGTGATCTTGTAGCGGCCTGGCCCTCCCGTCAGGTACCAGTCGACCTCGATCGGGCTGCCGTTGCTGCGCAGGATCTGGCTGCTGACGACCGTCTCATTGCCGTTGGGACGCGCGCCGGTGACGCGGAACGGCTCACCGGCGTATTCACCGAGCCGCGCGCTGTACGCCCGCACGATGTATTCCTGGAACAGGTTGAGGAACTCCTGCTGTTCCTGCGGCGTCGCGACGTGCCAATAGCGCCCCAGCACAAAGCGGCCGATGCCGGGGACGTCGAAATCGTTGTGAAAGAGGTCGCGGAACCGCGCCACCCGCACCGCCGGCGGGACGCTCGGCCCCAGCACCTGGATCGCCTGCTGGCCGAGCGTGGCGACGAAATTGCGGGCGTCCTGGGCATCGGCCGGCGGCGTCGCCAACAACAGGATGCCGGCAAGCATCGCGCCGACGATGGCGCCACGTCGCGTCATTTGAGGAGGCCCTCGCAAAAGCTCACTTCGAGATCGTGTACGACATCGGCGCGGACGAGTCGGAACTGTCACCGCCGCCGAACCCTGGGTTGGGCAGGTTCGACCGCTCGTGGCGGATTTGCGCCTGCCGCCGCTGCCCGTACAGCGAGCGAATCGTCGCATAATAATCGAGCGCGGTCTTCTCGATCTCGGCCAGCGTTTCGATGTTGCGCGAGCGTTGGTCGATGCCGGAGGCGACGGTGCGCGCGACGACGGCCGCCCACACGCGATGGCCGCTGGCGACGTAGTCGGCCGGGTCGATGAAGCTGTCGGCCACCTGTCCGGCGAGGTCGCGCGGGTTCGAGGGGCCCAGCACCGGCACGACGATGTAAGGGCCGGCGATGAACCCCCAATTGGCCAGCGTGATGCCGAAATCGTTGGGATGGTAGGGAATGCCGACCCGCGTCGCGACGTCGAACAGCCCGCCGACCCCGGCTGTCGTGTTGAGCGCCAGTCGCCCCAGGGTTTGCGCGGCAAGCTCGCCTTGACCCTGCAGCACGTCGTTGGCGAAGATCACCGGCCCGTTGAGATTCTGCAGGAAATCGTGCAGCGACTGCCGCATCGGCGGCGGCACCACGGTGCGGTAAGCGTTGGCGACCGGCACCAGCACGTTCTTGTCGACCGTCTGGTTGAAGCCGAAAATCGCGCGGTTGGTGTCCTCGTAGGGGTCGTTGAACCCCGCTTCGGCACCCGGCGCGCCAGTGGCTTGCGGCGCGGCGCAGCCGGACATCGCGAGGGCTGCGGCAAACAGCCCGGACAGGATCAGCGGCGACCGGCAACCTTGCATCAGCGAGCCTCGACTGCGGGTGAACTTGCGAGCGGACGTGACGGCGAACTGGGCGGGGGAGCGGACTGTTGGGCTAATCGCGCGGCGGATAATGACGAAAAACGCGCAAAGACGGCAAGCGATCCGTAACATCGCGCGCGCCGCGCGCGATGCAATTCCCCAATTATGCGGCACAGCCGCACCGTTTCGCGGCTCTATTGACGATATAAAGATATGTTTATATGTTTAGCCATGCCCAGCGACCCCGCCCCCAATGCTGCTGCCGCGTCGATGGACGAACTGCTCGCGGCGCTGCGCGCGGTGGCCGAGACGACCCGGCTGCGGCTCCTGGTGCTGTGCGCGCGCGGCGAGCTGACGGTCACCGAGCTGGCGCAGATCCTCGGGCAAAGCCAGCCGCGCGTGTCGCGCCATCTGAAGCTGTTGTGCGAGGCAGGGCTGCTCGACCGCTTCCGCGAAGGCAGCTGGGTGTTCTACCGACTCAGCTCCGGCAGCGCCGCGGCGGCGCTGTCGCGGCATCTGGTGGCGGTGTGCGGCACCGCTGACGAGACGATCGCACTCGACCTGCAGCGGCTGGCCGCGATCAAGCGTCAGCGCGCCGAGTTGGCGGCCGCCTATTTCCGCGAAAATGCTTCGCATTGGCACAAGATCCGTTCTCTCTATATCGATGAGCGCGAGGTCGAAGCGGCGTTGACCGAGATCATTGCCGCTCACCAACCGCACGCTCTTCTCGACATCGGCACCGGCACCGGCCGGATGATCGAGATCCTCGGCCCGCGCGTCGAACACGCGATGGGGATCGACCAGTCGCGCGAGATGCTGGCGATCGCCCGCGTCAATCTCGAACGCGCCGGGCTTGCCAACAGCCTGGTGCGGCTCGGCGACATGTACCAGTTGCCGCTCGCTGACGCCTCGTTCGACGCGATCGTCATCCACCAGGTGTTGCATTACGCCGACCGCCCGGCGGAGGCGGTCGCCGAGGCAGCGCGCGTGCTGCGGCCGGGCGGGCTTCTGGTGATTGTCGATTTCGTGCCGCATGGCCTCGAATTCCTGCGCGACGAGCACGCCCATCGCCGGCTCGGCTTTGCCGATTCCGATATCGCCGCGTGGTGCGGCGCCGAGGGGCTCACCCCCGATCCGCCGCGCCATCTGCGGGGCGACCCGCTGACCGTCGCGATCTGGACGGCCACGCGGCCCGCCGCAACTCATTCGTTAGCAACAACGCGGCCTGAGGCAGCAATTGCCCGCGGCCGCTCGGAGCGGGTCTTGCAGGGATGAACAGCCTCGCCTCTACAGCCGCCCGCGCCGGCCTGCTCGGCGCCGACCCGGTCAGCGATTTCGACGCCGGCCCGCCGCGGATCTCGTTCGAGTTCTTCCCGCCGAAGACGCCCGAGATGGAGGAGCGGCTGTGGACCGCGATCAAGCGGCTCGAACCGCTGCGGCCGCGCTTTGTCTCGGTGACCTACGGCGCCGGCGGCTCGACCCGCGAGCGCACCCACGCCACGGTCCGACGCATCCGCCAGGAAACCCCGCTCGAACCGGCGGCGCACCTGACCTGCGTCGCCGCGACCTGCGACGAGATCGACGCGGTCGCCCGCGACTATTGGGAAGCCGGCATCCGCCACATCGTCGCGTTGCGCGGCGACCCGCCCGGCGGTCTGGGCACCGGCTACGCGCCGCACGCCGGCGGCTATGCCTACGCGGCCGACCTCGTCGCCGGCCTCAGGAAGGTTGCCGATTTCGAGATCAGCGTCGCCGCCTATCCGGAGACGCATCCGGCCGCCCGCAGCCCCGGCCACGACCTCGACAATCTGAAGCAGAAGCTCGACGCCGGCGCCAATCGCGCGATCACCCAATTCTTCTTCGACCCCGACGTCTATTTGCGCTTCCGCGACCGCGTCGCCGCGGCCGGCATCGACGTGCCGCTCGTCCCGGGCATCCTGCCGGTCACCAATTTCGCCCAGCTGAAGCGCATGGCGGCGGGCTGCGGCGCCTCGATCCCGGCCTGGATGGGCGCCCATTTCGACGGGCTCGACGACGACCCCGACACCCGCCGTCTGGTCGCCGCCTCCTTGGCCGCCGAGCAGTGCCGCCGGCTGCACGCCAACGGCGTCCACGAATTCCACTTCTACACGCTCAACCGCGCCGATCTGATCGTCGCGATCTGCCACCTGCTCGGCGTCCGCGCCCCCAAACCGGCGGCGGCAGTCTGAATGCCGCTTGAGCGTGGTATCCGCGAACTAGCCCCTCTCCCGCATTGCGGGAGAGGGAGGGGCCCATTGCGCAGCGATGGGAGGGTGAGGGCCTCGTGGTGGCGCCCTCCCCCGCCCTCGGGCTGCGCCCTCAGGCACCCTCTCCCGCAGTGCGGGAGAGGGGCTGGTGCATGCATATGACACATCTTCTCGATTACCTCGCCGACCGGGTGCTGCTGTGCGACGGTCCGATCGGCACGCAGGTGCAGGGCCGCAGCCTCGACATCGAGCGCGACTTCCACGGCCACGAGAACTGCACCGACATCCTGTGCGAGAGCCGGCCGGACTTGGTGCGCGAGATCCTCATGGGCTATCTCGCCGCCGGCTGCGACGCGGTGCAGACCAACAGCTTCGGCGGCTCGCCGATCACCTTGGGCGAGTTCGGGATTGCCGAGAAGGCGTTCGACCTCAACCGCCGCTCGGCCGAGCTGGCGCGCGAGGCGGTTGCCGAATTCGCGCATGACGGCAAGACGCGCTTTGTCCTCGGCTCGGTCGGGCCAGGCACCCGGCTGCCCTCGCTCGGGCACGTCGCCTACCAGGACCTCGAAAACGCGTTCGCGCTGCAATGCGCTGGCCTAATCGCCGGCGGGATCGACGCGTTCCGCATCGAGACCTGCCAGGACCCGCTGCAGATCAAGGCCGCGGTCAACGGCGCCAAGCGCGCCCGCGCCGATGCGGGAAAAGACGACATCCCGATCATCGTACAGGTGACGGTCGAGACCACCGGCACCCTCCTCGTCGGCGCCGACATCGCCGCTGCCGCCACCGTCATCCATGCGCTCGACGTGCCGGTGATCGGCCTCAACTGCGCCACCGGCCCTCGCGAGATGGCCGAGCATGTGAAATGGCTCGGCGACAACTGGCCGGGCCTGATCTCGGTCCTGCCGAACGCCGGCCTGCCGGAACTGATCAACGGCCGCACCCACTACCCGCTCAGCCCGCGCGAGATGGCGCAATGGCTCGAGCGCTTCGTGCTCGAGGACGGCGTCGCGATGATCGGCGGCTGCTGCGGCTGCGAGGTCGGCCACATTGCGGCGCTCGACGAGATGCTGCGCCGCATCGGCCGCGACCGGTCGCGCCCGCTGCCGAAACAGCGCAATGTCGCGTGGACCCCATCGGTCGCCTCGCTCTACAGCCAAGTGCCGCTGCGCCAGGAGAACGCCTACCTGTCGATCGGCGAGCGCTGCAACGCCAACGGCTCGCGCGCCTTTCGCCGGCTGCAGGAGGCCGGCGACTGGGATGGCTGCGTCGAGATGGGGCGCGAGCAGGTCAAGGAAGGCTCGCACACGCTCGACGTCTGCACCGCCTTTGTTGGCCGCGACGAGGTCGCCGAGATGAGCCAGGTCGTCAGCCGCATGCGCGGCGCGATCAACGCCCCCCTCGTCATCGACTCGACCGAATACCCGGTGCTCGAAGCCGCGCTCAAGCTCTACGGCGGCAAGGCGATCATCAACTCGATCAATTTCGAGGACGGCGAAGAGGCGGCCGACAAGCGCCTCCGTCTCGCCAAGCGCTTCGGCGCTGCCGTGATCGCGCTGACGATCGACGAAGCCGGCATGGCAAAGGAGGCGCCGGACAAGCTGCGCATCGCCGAGCGGCTTTACGATTTTGCCGTCAACAAGCATGGCCTGCCGCCGTCCGACCTGCTATTCGACCCGTTGACCTTCACGATCTGCACCGGCAACGCCGACGATCGCCGGCTCGGCCTGGAGACGCTCGACGCCATCGCGCAGATCCGCGAACGGATGCCGGAGTGCCAGATCGTCCTCGGCCTCTCGAACATCTCGTTCGGCCTCAACCCGTCGGCGCGGCAGGTGCTGAACTCGGTCTTCCTGCAGCACGCGCTGGACCGCGGGCTGACCGGCGCCATCGTGCATTTCTCGAAGATTCTTCCCCTCCATCGCATCCCCGAAGAGGACGTGCGGGTCGCCGAGGACCTGATCTTCGACCGGCAGCGCGTAGGCTATGACCCGCTGCAGGCCTTCATCGCGCTGTTCGAGGGCCGCGCCGGCGAAAAGGCGGAGAAGAAGGGCCGCCCCGAAAAGCTCGAAGATCGCCTCGCGCAGCGCATCGTCGACGGCGACCGGCTTGACCTCGAAGCCGATCTCGAACTGGCGATGCAGAGCTACAAGCCGCTCGACATCATCAACGAGATCCTGCTCGGCGGCATGAAGACGGTCGGCGAGCTGTTCGGCGCCGGCAAGATGCAATTGCCGTTCGTGCTGCAATCGGCCGAGACGATGAAAGCCGCCGTCAAATACCTCGAACCGTTCATGGAGCGGCTCGAAGGCCAGGAGAAGGGGACCGTCGTCCTAGCCACCGTGCGCGGCGACGTCCACGACATCGGCAAGAACCTCGTCGACATCATCCTCACCAACAACGGCTACCGCGTCGTCAATCTCGGCATCAAGCAGCCGATCGGCGCGATCCTCGACGCCGCGAAGGAGCACCGCGCGCACGCGATCGGCATGTCGGGGCTGCTCGTCAAGTCGACCGTCGTAATGCGCGAGAACCTGGAGGAGATGAGCCGCCAGGGGCTCGACGTGCCGGTGATGCTCGGCGGCGCCGCGCTGACCCGGCGCTATGTCGAGGAGGATTGCGTCAGGGCCTACGCCGCGGGCCGCGTCGCCTACGCCCGTGACGCGTTCGACGGCCTCGCGCTGATGGACCGGATCGTCGGCAACGATTTCGACGGCTACCTCGCCGAGGTGCAGCAGAAGAGCCAGGGCCGCCCGGTCAACGAGCGCCGCAAGCTCGGCCGCGCCGCCGATGCCCGCCCAACGCGGCCGGTAGACCTCGGAGAGATCCGCCTGCGGCGCGCCGAGCTGACGAGGGGGGTGCCGGTGCCGGTGCCGCCGTTCTGGGGCGCGCAGACGATCGCCCGCGTCCCGGTCAAGGCGATCGTGCCCTATCTCAACGAGCGCATGCTCTACCAATTCCAGTGGGGCTACCGGAAGGACGGCCGCTCGCTCGGCGAATACAAGGAATGGGCGCGCCGCGAATTGCGTCCGATCCTGGCGCGCATCGCCGACATCGCGATCCGCGAGGATATCCTGGTGCCGCAGGCAGCCTATGGCTACTGGCGCTGCGCGGCGCAGGGCAATGACGTCATCCTGTTCGACGAGGGGGCGCGCCGCGAGTTGGCGCGCTTCGCGTTCCCGCGCCAGAACAAGGAGGGCGGCCTCTGCATCGCCGATTTCTTCCGCGACGTCGACGATGGCGAGCGCGACGTCATCGGCCTGCAGGTCGTGACGATGGGCCGGCGCGCCTCCGAGGCGGCGCGGCAGTGGTTCGCCGAGGACCGCTACCAGGACTACCTCTACCTGCACGGCCTATCGGTCGAGATGGCCGAGGCCTTCGCCGAATACGTCCACAAGCGGATCCGCGGCGAACTCGGCTTCGCCGCCGAGGAGGCGCGCGACCACGACGAGATGCTGAACCAGGGCTACCGCGGGAGCCGCTACTCGTTCGGCTACCCCGCCTGCCCCAACCTCGCCGACCAGAAGCAGCTCCTCGCCCTGCTCGGCGCCGCCGAGATCGGCATCACCTTGAGCGAGGAAGACCAGCTCGACCCCGAGCAATCCACCTCGGCCATCGTTCTCCATCACCCGCAGGCGAAGTATTTCTCGGTGTGAAGTCGGCCCCGGCCCTCCCGCGCAAGCGGGGGCGGCCGCGGGATGGGGGACATGACGCCACGCAATCCGGTCCGCCATCTCCAATGCGTCATGGCCGGGCTTGACCCGCCAAATGCTCGGAGCTGCGCGTGGATGCCCGGACTAAAGTCGGGGCATCACCGCGCCACTTTATGGATAGCGCCTTAATCTATTCCGCGGCTGCGGCGCTTGACGGCAGGTCCGGCAGCATGCCGAGGGCGCGCTTATAAAGGTCGAGCAGGGTTTCCTGCTCGTCGAGGTCGTCCTTGTCCATGCGCCGGATCTTGATGATCTGGCGCATGATCTTGATGTCGAAGCCATTCCCCTTGGCCTCGGCGAAGACCTCCTTGATGTCCTCGGCGAGCGTGCGCTTTTCCTCTTCCAGGCGCTCGATGCGTTCGATGAACGAGCGCAGCCGCTCGCCGGCAATTCCCCCAACGTCCGACATTGTTCCCCCTATCCCCCAGCTACACTCAATGCTTCGGCTGCGCCGCCGCGAACGCCGCCTTCTGCTCCGGCGTCGCCTCTTTCTGGTGCTTCTTGCGCCATTCGTCGTACGGCATGCCGTAGACGATCTCGCGCGCCTCGGGGTCGCTCAGCGCAACGCCCTTTTCGCCGGCCGCCTCGCGGTACCACCGCGACAGGCAGTTGCGGCAGAACCCGGCGAGGTTCATCAGGTCGATGTTCTGCACGTCGGTGCGCTCGCGCAGATGCGCGACCAGCGCCCGGAAGGTGGCGGCTTCGAGTTCGGTGCGGGTCTTGTCGTCCATCGCTGCCCTCCTGTGCCCTCTCTACTCGGCCCTATGTAGCATTCCCTGCGGCTATCTTGAACGCTTCGCTTGCCGGGCATGACGAGTCGGGGTTCGGACTGCTTGGTATATGATGACCGCTTCAGCGAACCGGGGGCGGCATCGTCATGCGTCGTTTGGTTGTCGGGCTGTTTGCCGCGATCGGTCTTGTCGCGGCGCTGATGGTGATCGGGGTCGGGGTGGTCGTGTGGCGTCTCGCCGCGGCCACGCCGAGCGTCCCCGAGCGCGTCGTGCTGCAGGTCGATCTGAGCCGAGGCCTCGCCGCCGGCGCCAGCGCCGACCCGCTGTCCGAAGTGGTCTTCGGCGGCGGCAAGATGACCCTGCGCAGCTTCCTAGACGCTCTCGAACGCGGCGCCGCCGACCCGCGCGTCAAAGGGCTTTTTGCCCGCGTCGGCGGCGATTCGCTGGGCCTCGGGGTGACGCAGGAGGTGCGCGACGCGATACGTGAGTTCCGCGCCAAGGGCAAGTTCGCGATCGCCTTCGCCGACAGTTTCGGCGAGTTCGGCCCCGGCACCCGGCCCTACTACCTCGCCACCGCCTTCGACGAAATGTGGCTGCAGCCGCTGGGCTCGCTGGGCCTCATTGGCCTGCACAGCGAGCAGACCTTCTTCCGCGGCGCCCTCGACAAGCTCGGGGTCGTGCCGAGCTTCGCCCACCGCGAAGAATACAAGACCGCGACCAACACATTGACTGAAACCGCGATGACGCCGGCGCAGCGCGAGGAGGTCGAGGACCTGGTGAATGCCAGCGAACGGCAGATCGTCCACGGCATTGCCGAGGCGCGCAAGCTCGGCGAGGAAGAGGTCAGGGCGCTGATCGACCGCGGGCCGTGGATAGCCCATGAGGCGCTGCACGCGCACCTCGTCGACCAGGTCGGCTACCGCGACCAAGCGATCGACAAGGCGCGCGCAAAGGCCGGCGCCGGCGCCAAGTTCATGTCGCTGAAACACTACCTCGATGCTGCCGGCAAGCCGCATCAGGAGGGGCCCAAGATCGCGCTAATCTACGCGAACGGCCTCATCGCGACCGGCGACAGCACATCGAGCCCACTGCTCGGCGAGAGCGGGGTCACCGCCCGCAAGCTGGCGCGCGGCTTCCGCCAGGCGGCGGCCGACAAGGAGGTGCGCGCGATCCTGTTCCGCATCGACAGCCCGGGTGGCTCGGCCGTCGCCTCGGAGACGATCTGGCGCGAAGTGGTGCGGGCAAAAGAGCACGGCAAGCCGGTCATCGTCTCGATGGGCGACGTCGCCGGCTCCGGCGGCTACTACATCGCGGCGCCGGCCGACAAGATCGTCGCCGAACCGGGTACGCTGACCGGCTCCATCGGCATCCTCGCCGGCAAGGTGGTAGTCGGCGATCTGATGAAGAAACTCGGCATTACCAGCGAAAGCGTGCAGCGCGGCGCGAATGCCGGCATGTTCAGCGTCTTCGAGGATTTTTCCGCGAGCGGCACCGAGCGGCTCAACACGTTTCTCGATGACATCTACCGCGGCTTCAAGGAGCGCGTCGCGAACGGCCGGCACCTTTCGGCCGACCAGGTCGAGGCGGCGGCGAAGGGACGCGTATGGTCGGGCGAGGAGGCGAAGGCGAACGGGCTCGTCGACGAGCTGGGCGGTTATGCGATGGCGATCCGCCTGGCCAAGGCGGCGGCCAAGATCGCGCCGGACGCGGCGTTCAAGCTGACGGTCTATCCGCATGAGCGCGGCATCATCGAGAAGGTCTACGATCGGCTGACCGGCCAGGACGAGGACAGCGACACCGCCATCCCGAGCGCGGCACAGAGCCTCCTGGGGCAGACGGCGGCGCTGCTGTCGGACGCGATGGCGCTGGTGGGCGAGCGCGGCCTCTTGCGCATGCCGCCGCTCGGCGAGATCCGCTAGCATTAGGCTCTAAAATGGACCGACGGCGTCCCGCCGACATGCCGGCCGGAGGCCGGCGGTCCGGAGCGCCGGCGCACAGTTGAGACTGGTTATCGAGGGAGTGACCCATGCCCGATGCCGCACGAACCAACACGGTGCTGGGCCTCGCCGCCGATCTCGCGGCCGGCCGCACCTCCAGCCGCGAACTCGTCGAAGAGGCTCTCGGCCGCATCGCCGATCCGGCCGGCGAAGGCGCTCGGACCTTCGTCAAAATCTATGCCGACCAGGCGCGCGCCGCCGCCGATGCGCAGGACAGGCTGCGTCACGCCGGTTATGCCGCCTCGCCCTTGGCCGGCCTGCCGGTGTCGATCAAGGATCTGTTCGACGTCGCCGGCGAGGTGACGCTGGCCGCCTCCAAGGCGCTCGACGACCGGCCGCCGGCGGCTGCGGACGCGCCGGTTGTGGCCCGCCTGCGCGCCGCCGGCGCCGTCTTGATCGGCCGCACCAACATGACGGAGTTCGCCTTTTCCGGGGTTGGCATCAACCCGCATTTCGGCACCCCCGGCAATCCGCATGACCGCGGCCATATCCCGGGCGGCTCGTCGTCGGGGGCGGCGGTGTCGGTCGCCGACGGTCAGGCCGTCGTCGGCATCGGCAGCGACACCGGCGGCTCGGTGCGCATCCCGGCGGCGTTGTGCGGGATTGCCGGGTTCAAGCCGACCAAGCGGCGCATCCCGTGCGACGGCGCGATCCCGCTGTCGACGACGCTCGATTCGATCGGCCCGCTGGCCAACAGCATCGCCTGCTGCGCCGTCACCGATGCGGTGCTGGCCGGCGAGCAGCCATCAGCGCCGGCGCCCACTCCAGCCGAGGCGATGCGGCTCGCCGTGCCGCGATGCTATCTCGTGCGCGACGGCGTCGCCCCCGAGGTAGCGAGCGCCTTCGAGAGGGCCTGCGCCGCGCTGTCGCGCGCCGGGGCGCGCCTCGTCGACCTGATGCTGCCGGAGCTGGACGAAATCCCGGCGATCAATGCGAGCGGCGGCTTCGCGCCGATCGAAGCCTATTGGTGGCACAAGGAACTGTTGGCGCGGCGCGGCGCCGAGTACGACCCGCGGGTGCGCACGCGCATCGAGCGGGCGGCCGCGATGACGGCCGTCGAATATATCGAGCTGGTGGCGGCGCGGGCCGACCTCATTGCACGGCTCGCGCCGCGCACCGCCGGGTTCGACGCACTCCTGATGCCGACCGTGACGATGACGGCGCCACCGATCGCCGCCTTCGCCGACGACGCCGATTACCGGCACCTCAATGCGATGATTCTGCGCAACCCTTCGGCGATCAACTTCCTCGACCGTTGCGCCGCGACGATCCCGATCCAGCCGCCTGGCACGGCGCCGGTCGGGCTGACGGCGGTCGGCGAACACGGCGGCGATCGCCATCTGCTGGCTGTCGCGCGCGGCATAGAGAACGCCGTCGGCGGCTGGGATTAGAGCACACACGGCGCCGCTCCCCCCAGAGCGCTTGCGGCCCTCACCCTCCCGCGCCTGCGGCGCGGGCCTCTCCCTCTCCCGCATTGCGGGAGAGGGCTGACGGGGGCTGTGTTCAGCGCGCGGCTGGGGGGATCTCGTGCACCAGGCCGGCGTAGGGCCTCGCTCCCCGGGCGCTGGTGTAGATCACGTCGGGATGCGCCGCCGGCGCGGGCGGAGCCACGCGCGGCATGGCCGGATGCGCCCGCGTCTCGATCATCGCGGGCGAGCGAGCGGTGGGCACCGTGGCGGGCGCGTTGATCGTGCCACCGCCGGCACCCGGCAGCGCGGCGCCCGCGCCGCAATTGCCGGAGCTGTGGCGCACCACCCGCGGCTGGCCGTTGCCGGTCGCGGTGATCTCGACGCTCTGCGTGCAGACGCCGTTGCCCGACATCGTCGAGACGACGGTGTAGCTGGTGCTGCCGGGCGGGAGATTGCGCGCCACCGCCTCGGTCAATCCGGTGGGCGACGCCGCCAGCAGCGCGTCCGCCTGGCGGAACATCGCTGCCGCCTCGCGGTCCATCTCAGCAGAGATCCGCCGCATCATCGCAAACGGCGACGCGCTGTCGAAGCCCCACCCCGGCCAACTCGGCCTCAGGGCCGCGACCGGCAGCGTGATGTCGTTCGCCGGGACTTCGCTGAAGCTGATTTGCGGCGCGACATTGCCGGTGTAGCGGATTTGCGCCAAGCCGCCATCGGGCAGCCGCACCGTCATGAAGTGGACATCGCGGGGTTGCGCAAAGGCGGCGCCCGATGCCGCGAGCGCAGCGGCGGCAACCCCGGAGAAGAGAGCATTTCGCAAGGTTCGCATGACCATCTCCCCTCGTTGTGAAGACAGGCTTGCCACATCAATTTAGCGCACGCGAGGCGCGATTTCAGCCGGCAGCCGCCGGCGCCGCCCGGAGCCGAATGTCGCACCGCGACGGTTTCATAAAATGTTGCCTTGCCAGCGCGACGGTTTCAGCTGGTAACCGGACCGCGGGCTCTGGCCGGCATGCCGGCGAGACGCCGACGGTCCAAACCAATTGCTCTTCAACGACAGCTGGGGCTAGCGGGCGAGAGCGGCATGCGGCAGGCCGCTGCGGGCCGCGTCGGCGGCGGCGAGCTGCTTGGCGATCAACTCCGCGGGCACCTCGATTGTCATCTGTGCGCCGGATTTGGCGGTGAGGTTCACCGTCAGCCCCTGCGGGTGGGCGCGCAGCAGCGGCTCCGGCAGGTCGACGCCGAATTCCTCGGCATAGGAGCAGCCGGGGCTGCAGGTGATCTCGTTGAGGCTGATCGGCACGACGCGCAGCGCGGCGCCGCCCTGCGCGCGCGCCATGTTCCATTCGCGCTTGCCGCCGAAATAGCTGTCCTCGACATAAAGCTGGTGCACCGTCTCGCCGCTGCGCGTGTCGATCCAGCTGCGCAGCGCGTCGTAATTGGTGGCGGGCACGCCGAGAAACGGCTCGGCATGCTGCCGTCGCGGCCCGACCAGCTGGATAAAGCGGCCGTTCTGTTCGACCGTGCGCGTCACCTCGTTGGCCGCGGGCGGCGGGGCCGGCGGCGGGCCCGAGAGCGTGGCGCAGCCGGCCAGCGCGACGAGCGCCAGCAACGTCACAAGGTGCTTCGTCAGCCCGGGCATCGCGGCTCAGCCGAGGATCGTCTCGTTGTCTTCGCCGAGCGACGGCGCCGCCTTGGTGAAGGGCGGCCGCTGCCCATCGAACGACAACGGCAGGCCGACCAGCCCCAGCGTGCTTCCCGGCCACCGCTGGATGATGTCGAGGGCCTGGGTCTGCGGATCGGCGACGACCTGGTCGAGCGTGTTGATCGGACCGTTCGGGATACCGGCCGCCTCCAAGAGCGCGGCCCACTCGCCGCGCGTTCGGGTGGCGAAGATGTCGGCGAGGATCGGGACAAGCTCGCGGCGATGGACGACGCGGTCCTTGTTGCCCCGGAAGCGGGGATCCTCGGCGAGGGCTGGGCGGTCAAGGACGGCGCACAGCCGGCGGAACAGATTGTCGTTGCCGGCCGCCACCATCATGTAGCCGTCCGCCGCGGCGAAGGCCTGGTAGGGCACGATCATGTCGACGCCGGAGCCGTGCCGCGCCGGGATCTCGCCATTGGCGAGATAGGCGGCCAAGAGGATGCTCATCCAGGCGAGCCCGGTCTCATAGAGGGAGGCGTCGACGACCCCGCCCTTGCCGGTGCGGCCGCGCTCCTGCAGGGCCGCCAGGACGCCGATCACCGACCACATCCCGGCCCCCATGTCGATGATCGACGCCGGCACCCTGACGGGCGGCCGCTCGTCCTCGCCGAGGAGGCTCATCAGCCCGCTATAGGCCTGCATCATCGGGTCGTAGCCCGGCCTGTCCCGCAGCGGCCCGGTCGCACCAAACGCACCGAGATTGCAGTAGACGAGAGACGGCTTGGCGGCGATCAGCTCGGCGGCGCCAAGGCCGTAGCGGTCGAGCGCGCCGAATTTCAGATTGTGCAGGACGACGTCCGCGCGTTCGAGGATCAGCGCCTTCATCCGTGCCATATCGCCCGGGTCGGCGAGGTCGATCGTGATGCCGCTCTTGGCGCGGTTGACGGCGTGAAAGCAACTCGCCGCCCCTTCCAGAAACGGCGGCCCCCAGCCGCGGCAGGCGTCGCCGGTCTTCGGGTTCTCGACCTTGATCACCTCGGCGCCGAGCTCGCCGAGGATCATCCCGGCATAAGGCGCCGCGATCGAATGGCCGATCTCGACGACGACGACGCCGGAGAGGGGGCTGGTGCTCGACATTGTCTCACCACAAGGCGGGCGGGAGACACATATCTGTCATTGCCGGCGCAGCGACGCAATCTCGACAATGCCCGCGTCATCGGGTCTGTCGGCGGGCCAGCGCGGTGGCGATGTCGTCATCGGCAGCGGCGACGTCGCGGCGATAGTCGTCGGCAGTTTTCGTTTTCGGATAGGCGGTGACGGCGGCATTCTGCAGGTCGTGCAGCGCGTCGCGCAGATCGACGCCCGCGGTGTCGGCCATTCGTCGCGCGACCACCAGCGACGCGGTCAGCCGTTCGGCGAAATCGGTGCGGATGTACGAGTCCAACGTCTCGGCATCGCCGGGCCAGGTATTGCCCGGTCCGACCCTGCGGATCTCGGCTGCAACCCGGGCCATCGCGGTGCGCAGCGGCGCCTCCAGGGCGGCGCTCGGCCTGAATTCGACGCGCGCGGCGAGAATCAGGGCAATGTCGGAATCCGGCGCATACGTGGCGACGAGGTCCTTCGCAAGGTCTGGCTCAAGCGTCGGCCGCGCCGCCAGCCGACGCAAGGCCGCCTCCCGCCTTTCCCTGCGGTCGAGTTCGTCGGTGGCGTAGCCGCCCCAGCGGTGCAGCGGGCTGGCGTCGGTCAGCTGCGCGAATTCCGCGGTCCGCTCGGCCTCCCGCTCGTCGATCATGTGCCGGTCGCGCGCCGCCGTCGCGCGCTCGCTGCGGATCTCGTCCGCCAGCATGCCGATGCCGAGCGGGCCGCCGACAAGCACCAGCAGCGCCAGCGCCCCGAGGCCGGTCGCGCGCACGGCGAGCGCGTCGCGCCGCGGCGGCGGCAGATCGATCATCCACGCCAGCCAAGCGGCCAAGACGAATGGCAGCACGACCGCGACGAGCGTTGCGACGGGCAGCAGCAGACCTACCAGATGGCCCGCGCCGCGGCCGCCCACCGCGGCGCTGCCCTCGATCGCCGCGCTGACGCAAGTAAAGCCGAGCGCGGCGATCAGAAGCGAGGCGGCGATCACCGCGATGCGGCGCAGCCAGCGCCGCGTTATCGGCAGCCAGTCGAACGCCTCGGTGAACGCCGCCCCGACCATCGCCAGCAGCAGCAGCGCCCAGCACAGAACAACCGGCTCCAGCATCACCAGCGCCATCGCGCCGCGGGACGGCCCGTCCTCCCAGCCGGCCCACGGGCCGGACATCGTCACCACCGCGGTAAACCAGGCCTGGAACAGCGCCGCCAGCGCCAGCGGCAGGTTCAGAACGTACTTCATCTGGGCTATCCATATCCCGGCCGCTTCCTTGGGCGCCCGCGACGAATTGGCGTTGCGTGGCCTGCCGCATTATGGTGCGAGCAACGGCTTTGACGAGAGATCGGGGACTAGGCGATGCCCTACGGTAAGGATACTGGCGATGCGGTGATGCTGTCGCTCGGCGAGGATTATCCCGAGCTGCGCCAGTCGGTGCGCCGGATCTGCGACAAGTATCCCGGCGCCTATTGGCGCAAGCTCGAAGACGAGCAGGCCTATCCGAGCGAGTTCATCAATGAGCTGACCGAAGCCGGCTTTCTCGCCTCGCTGATCCCGGAGGAATACGGCGGCTCGGGCCTGCCCTTGCGCGCCGCGGCGGTAATCCTCGAAGAGATCAACGCCTCGGGCTGCACCGCCAGCCAGGGCCATGCCCAGATGTACATCATGGGCACCCTGCTGCGGCACGGCAGCGAGGAGCAAAAGCAGCGGTACCTGCCAAAGATCGCGTCGGGCGAAGTGCGGCTGCAGGCGTTCGGCGTCACCGAGCCGACCACCGGCTCCGACACCACCAAATTGAAGACGCGCGCGGTGCGGGCCGGCAATGGCGACCACTATCTCGTCAGCGGGCAGAAGGTGTGGACCTCGCGCGCCCGCCACTCCGATCTGATGCTCCTCTTGGCGCGCACGACCCCGCTCGAGGAGGTGAAGCGGCGCACCGACGGACTGTCGGTGTTCCTCGTCGATCTGCGCGAGAGCCTCGGCAACGGTCTCGAAATCCGGCCGATCGAGGCGATGATCAACCACAACACCAACGAGGTGTTCTTCGACAATCTCAAGGTGCCGGCGGAGAATCTGATCGGCGAGGAGGGCAGGGGCTTCCGCTACATCCTAGACGGCATGAACGCCGAGCGCATCCTGGTCGCCCAGGAATGCATCGGCGACGGCCGCTGGCTTCTGGG
>JBLMXS010000325.1:0-19163 GCA_050257895.1 Thiohalocapsa sp. | reverse complement strand
GCCAACAGTTGAGCTGCTGTTTACGGCATCAGTATGACAGCGTTGTTGCGCTGTTCGACAGCGCTGCGGCTTAAAGACGTCATTCCCGGACTTGACCCGGGCAGCGCAGTAGGGTGGGCTGAGCCGCAGCGAAGCCACAGCAACCGTTGCCGTTGATGGGCCTCGCTCCGCTCAGCCCATCCTACGTACTGCGTTAGACGTCGAGGTTGGCGACGGAGAGGGCGTTTTGCTGGATGAAGTCGCGGCGCGGTTCGACGAGGTCCCCCATCAAGGTCGAGAACATGTCCTCGGCCTCGTCGGCGTGGTTGACCCGGACCTGCAAGAGCGAGCGTGCCTCGGGGTCGAGCGTCGTCTCCCACAGCTGTTCGGGGTTCATCTCGCCGAGGCCCTTGTAGCGGTTGACCTCGATGCCGCGGCGGCCCAGTTCCATCACCGCCTCGACCAGCGCCGACGGGCCGGGGATGCGGTACTCCTTGTCGCGCGCCACCAGCTTGCCGGGGCGCTCGTAGACCTCGCGCAGCCGGTCGCCGTCGGCGTCGAGCCGGCGCGCCTCGCTCGACCGCAACAACGCGGCGTCGATCAGTCGCCGCTCGTCGACCCCCTGACGGGTGCGCTGGAACACCAGACCCTCGCCGGCGATCAGGTCGCCCTGCCAGACGCCGTCTATGCTGCTGTCCGTGCTGAGGCTGTTGAGCCGCGCGGCGACGCGATGCGCCATCTCGATCGCGCGGTTGGGGTCGCCGAGGATGCCGCCGGCAAGCGCGCCGGCGATCGCCGCCTGCTCGACGATTTCGACATTGCCGACCTTGGCGGCAAGCGGCTGTACCCAGCGCCGCTGCGCCCGCGCCTGGTCCAACAGCTGGCGCAAATCGTTGCCGGCGCGCTGGCCGCCGTCGAACTGCGTGAACACCGCGTCGCGCAGCGCCCCGTCGAGCAGATAGGCTTCGAGCGCCGGATCGTCCTTGAGGTAGACCGGCTTCGCATTGCCGCGCGTCAGCCGGTAGAGCGGCGGCTGCGCGACGTAGAGATAGCCCTTCTCGATCAGCGGCTGCATCTGGCGGAAGAAGAACGTCAGGAGCAGCGTGCGGATGTGGCTGCCGTCGACATCGGCATCGGTCATGATGATGATGCGGTGGTAGCGCGCCTTGTCGGGCTCGAAATCCTCGGTGCCGATGCCGGTGCCGAGCGCCTGGATCAGCGTGCCGATCTCGGCGGAGCCCAGCATCTTGTCGAAGCGGGCGCGCTCGACGTTGAGGATCTTGCCGCGGAGCGGCAGGATCGCCTGGAAGCGGCGGTCGCGGCCCTGCTTCGCCGAGCCGCCGGCGCTGTCGCCCTCGACGATGAAAAGTTCGCTCTTGGCCGGGTCGCGCTCCTGGCAATCGGCCAGCTTGCCCGGCAGGTTGGCGACGTCGAGCGCGCTCTTGCGGCGCGTCAGGTCGCGCGCCTTGCGCGCCGCCTCGCGCGCCACTGCGGCTTCCACCACCTTGCCGATGACCTTTCTGGCGTCGGCCGGATGCTCCTCGAACCATTGCTGCAATTTGTCGCCGACGATGCTCTCGATCACCGGCCGCACCTCGGACGACACCAGCTTGTCCTTGGTCTGCGACGAAAATTTGGGGTCCGGCAACTTGACCGAGAGGATGCAGGTCAGGCCCTCGCGCATGTCCTCGCCGGCCAGCGCGACCTTTTCCTTCTTCGCGATGCCGCTATCGGTGGCATAGGCGTTGACGGTGCGCGTCAGGGCGCCGCGGAAGCCGGCGAGATGGGTGCCGCCGTCGCGCTGCGGGATGTTGTTGGTAAAGCACAGCATCGTCTCGTGATAGGAGTCGGTCCACTCCATCGCGATTTCGAGGATGATGCCGTCCTTCTCGCCGCGGATTGTGACCGGCGGCTGATGTAGCGCCTGCTTCGAGCGGTCGAGATAGTGCACGAAGGCTTCGAGGCCGCCGTCGTAGTGGAAGGTGACGCTCTTCGGCTCGGCCTCGCGCAGGTCGGACAGGATCAATGTCACGCCGCTGTTGAGAAAGGCCAGCTCGCGCAGCCGGTGCTCGAGCGTCGTGAAGTCGAACTCGGTCTTGGTGAAGGTCTTGGTGCTCGGCAGGAAGGTGATCTCCGTGCCGGTCATCAGCTCCTGTTGCGAGCCTTCGGGCAGGCGCGGCGCGTCGCCGACGCGCGCCAGCGGCGCCTCAGGGACGCCGTCGTGGAAGCGGATGATCCATTCGGCGCCCTCGCGGAAAATCCGCAGGTCGAGGCGCTCCGACAGCGCGTTGACGACCGAGACGCCGACGCCGTGCAGTCCACCCGAGACCTTGTAGGAATTCTGGTCGAATTTGCCGCCGGCATGCAGCTGGGTCATGATGACCTCGGCCGCCGAGACCCCTTCCTCCTCGTGGATGCCGACCGGGATGCCGCGGCCGTTGTCCGTGACGGTGCACGAGCCGTCGGCGTTGAGCGTCACCGTGACCGTGTCGCAATAGCCTTCGAGCGCCTCGTCGATCGCGTTGTCGACGACCTCGTAGATCATATGATGCAGGCCGGAGCCGTCATCGGTGTCGCCGATATACATGCCCGGCCGCTTGCGCACGGGATCGAGCCCGTGCAGCACCTTGATCGAGCTTTCGTCATAGGCGCGCGGCGCCCCGTCGAGCGGAATTTCCCGGATGACCGGGACCGATGCGCCGACAGGTTCGGATGCGGATGGATTTGACATAGGCCTCGGAATTCTGTTTGCGGTCAAGGGATCGTCGGAAACACGGTGCCGTCGTGCACCGACAGGAAGCACGCAGTCCCCTGCAGCGGCGCGAACAGCGCCGGGTCGGTGCCGGTCAGCCAGGCTTGGGCGTCGAACCCGGCCAGCACCTCAAACAGCGCCTCGCGCCTGGTGGCGTCGAGATGCGCGCCGACCTCGTCGAGGAGGAGCAGCGGCGGCTCGCCGCGCACGGCGCGCTGCAGCCTCGTCTGCGCCAGCAGGATCGAAATCAGCAGCGCCTTCTGCTCGCCAGTCGAGGCGGCATCGGCGGCGATGCCCTTGTCGGCATGGACGACCGCGAGGTCGGAGCGGTGCGGCCCGATCGTGGCGCCGCCGACTTGCGCGTCGGCGCCGCGGCCGGCCGCGAGGCCAGCCCGCAGCCGCTCCTCGGCGACCAGCGCCGGCATGTTGTCGAGCCAGGCTTCGACGCTGCCGATGAGTGAAAGCCGGGCGCGCGGGAAGGCGCCCTCGCCTTCGGCGCAGGCCGCATCGAGTCGCTCGACGATTTCGCGCCGCGCCGCCGCGACCGCCACGCCCTCGGCCGCCATCACCTCTTCCAATGCCGACAGCCAGGCAGCGTCGCCGCCGCCATCGCGCAACAGCCGCGAGCGCTCGCGCAAGGCCTGCTCGTAGCGGGCGACGCGCGCCGCATGCGCCGGGTCGAGCCCCAACACCAGCCGGTCCATCAGGCGCCGCCTTCCGCCCGGCCCTTCGACGAACAGCCGATCCATCTGCGGCGTCAGCCACAGCACGCCGAGCCGCTCGCCGAGCGCCGCCTGGCCTTTCGCCGGCTCGCCGTCGATGCGGACCGCGCGCCGCTCTCCCGGGCCGTCGCGGCCATTCTCGCGGCCGGTGCCGATGCGTAGCTCGCCGCGGCGGGTCTGCACGGTCGCCGCCACCGCCCAGCCCGCTCCGATAACCGCGTCGCCGCCGTCGCGGCGGTCGATGTCGCCGAGCCGGGCGTTGCGCAGGCCGCGGCCCGGGGAGAGGAAGGACAGCGCCTCCAACAGATTGGTCTTGCCGGCGCCGTTGGGTCCGCTCAGCACCACTGGCCGGCCGGCCGCATCGGGCGCGAAATCGAGGCGCATCGAGCGGTAATTGCGGAAATCGGTGAGCACCAGGCGGGTGACGCCAACGCGTTTTTCGGCAGCCGCAGCGGTGGCCGGCGGCGCCGCGGCATCAGGCTCCAGACGATGGTGCTGCGCCGCGGCAAGCATTGCTTTCATATGGGGCGGAAAGCCGGAATTTCCAGCAAATCCAACCCTTCCGACGCCGCAAGCGGTCACACCCGCATCGGCATCAGGACGTAGAGCGCGCTGGCGTCGGCGCTGTCACGCATGATCGTCGGCGAACCGGCGTCCGACATCTGGAACTGCACGTATTCGCCGCCGATCTGCTCGGTGATGTCGAGCAGATAGCGCGAGTTGAAGCCGATCTCGAGCGGCGTGCTCTGGTAGCGCACCTCAAGCTCCTCGACCGCGGTGCCGTTCTCGGGGCTGGTCGCCGAGACGACGAGGCCGCCCTTGTCGATCGCCAGCTTGACGGCGCGGCTGCGCTCGGTCGAGATCGTCGAGACGCGGTCGACCGCCTCGGCGAACTCCTTGCAGGCGACTTCCAGCACCTTGTCGTTGCCGGCCGGGATGACGCGATCGTAATCGGGGAAGGTGCCGTCGATCAGCTTCGAGGTCAGCGCCGCCTCGCCGATGGCGCAGCGGATTTTGCTCTCGCCGAGCGCGATCTGCACCTCGTCTTCGCCGCCCTCGTCGACCAGCTTGCGCAGTTCCAGCACCGTCTTGCGCGGCACGATGATGCCGGGCATGCCGGCCGCGCCCTCCGGCGCCGTCAGCTCGACGCGCGCCAGACGGTGGCCATCGGTCGCGACCGCGCGCACCACCGGCACCTCGTTGTTCTTCGTCGCGTGCAGGTAAATGCCGTTCAGGTAATAGCGCGTCTCCTCGGTCGAGATCGCAAAGCGGGTGCGATCGATGACGCCGCGCAACTCGGCCGCCGACAACGCAAAATGATGCGGCAGCTCGCCGGCCGACATCACCGGATAGTCCTCCGGCGGCAGGCAGGCGAGCGTGAAGGTCGAGCGGCCGGAGCGCAATGCCAGCTCGTTGCGCCCGCCCAAGGTTTCCAGCTCGACCTGGGCGCCCTCGCGCAATTTGCGCACGATGTCGTAGAGCGTGTGGGCCGGCGCCGTGGTGCGGCCGTCGCGCTCGATCCGCGCCGGCACGCGCTCGACGATTTCGAGGTCCATGTCGGTGGCGCTCAGCGCCAGCTGGCCGCCGTCGGCGTGCAGCAGCACGTTCGACAGAATGGGGATCGTGGTGCGCCGTTCGACGACGCTCTGCACATGGCTCAGCGCCTTCAGCAGCGCCGCCCGTTCAATAGTCAGGTTCATCTTTTGCACGCTCTTGGCGGACCGGACGTGAAGCCCCGACCGCCGCCCTGAAATGCCTCCTCGCGCGGAGAGAGGCCAGCGGCAGACGGGACGGCACTATAACACGGAACAAGCTGCGACATACCGCTTCCGGGCGGCGGAGTTGCTGGATCTGCGCCGCTGCGTCCTTCGAGGCCTCGCCCGCGAGCACCTCAGGATGAGGGCGTTCTTGATGCCATCAGAGGCTTTTCCTCAGCCTGAGGAGCGGCCGCAGGCCGCATCTCGAAGCCCGCAAGCCGGGAATCGCCCTGATCGCGGGCTTATGCGATGGTGTGCGGTCGCCGATCGCCTACTGGAGCTGCCGATGCCCGATACCAATGACATCGCCACCCTGTCGGCCGGGGAGCTGGCCGCCGCCTACCGCGCCCGCACCTTGTCGCCGGTCGAGGCGGCGCAGGCGCTGTTGGCCCGGCTCGACGCGCTGCAGCCGACGCTCAATGCGTTCTGCGTCGTCGATCGCGACGGTGCGCTGATGGCGGCGCGCGCCGCGGAGGGCCGCTGGCAGCGCGGCGCGGCGCTGGGGCCGCTCGACGGTGTGCCGGTGACGATCAAGGATCTCGTGTCGATGCGCGGCTTCCCGACGCGCCGAGGCTCGCACCTGACGGAGCCGGCGCCGGACGGTGAGGACGGCCCGGCCGTGGCGCGCCTCAGGGAGGCGGGCGCCGTCATCCTCGGCAAGACGACGACGCCGGAATTCGGCTGGAAGGCGATTGGCGACTCGCCGTTGACCGGCATCACGCGCAACCCGTGGAACCTCGACCGCACCCCCGGCGGCAGCAGCGCCGGCGCCGCTGCGGCCTGCGCCGCCGGCATCGCGCCGCTGCATGTCGGCAGCGACGGCGCCGGCTCGATCCGCATCCCCTCCGCCTTCACCGGCATTTTCGGATTGAAGGCGACGTTCGGCCGCGTGCCGGCGCATCCGCCGTCGCCGATGGGCCTGCTGTCGAATGTCGGGCCGATGACCAGGCATGTGCGCGACGCGGCGGCGATGCTCGATGTCCTGGCGCAGCCCGATGTGCGCGACCCGTACGGCCTGCCGCCGCACGACCGGGACTGGCTCGACGGCATCGAGGATGGGGCGAAGGGCCTGCGGATCGCCTACAGCCCCGATCTCGGCTACGCCACGGTCGACCCCGAGATCGCCGCCGCCTGCGCCGCCGCCGCGCGGCAGTTCGAGGCGCTGGGGGCGCATGTCGAGGAGGTCGGCGCGATCTTTCCGTCCCCGCGCGAGACGTTGCTGACGCTGTGGTCGGCCGGAACGGCGCGTCTGCTCGCCGGCTTCCCCCCGCAGAAGCAGGCGCTGTGCGACCCGGGCCTCATCGAGAGCGCGCGACGGGGGACTGGGGTGAGTGGCGCTGATTACGTCGGTGCCGATCTCGCGCGCACGACGCTCGGCGCGACGATGATGGCGTTTCACCAGCGCTACGACCTGCTGCTGACGCCGATGATGCCGGTGCCGGCGCTGCCGGTGGGCCAGGACCTCAGCGACCCGGCCCGCGAGACGCATTGGATCGACTGGTCGCCGTTCAGCTACCCGTTCAACATGACGCGTCAGCCGGCCTGCTCGGTGCCGTGCGGACTGACATCGGCCGGGTTGCCGGTCGGCTTGCAGATCGTCGGCCCGCTCTACCGCGAGGGTCTGGTCTTGCGGGCGGCGCGCGCCTTCGAGACGACGCAGCCGGCGCGGCGGCCGCCACTCTGAGGAGCGTTGCGATGGCAGAGAAGCTCGAGCCGAATATCGTGCTGACCGACGCGCCCGACGACGCCGACACCGCGGTCATTGCTGACGGGCTGCGCGCCTACAACACCAGCCGGGCCGGCTACGACGACTACCGGCCGCTTGCCGTCTTTGTCACCGACCCGCAGACCGGCAAGGTGATCGGCGGGCTGTACGGCGCCAGCTCGCGCGGCCAGCTGCGGGTCGACCGCTTTTTCCTGCCGGAGGCGCTGCGCCGCGACCGGCTCGGGAGCCGCCTCCTGGCGATGGCCGAGGAGGAAGGCCGCCGCCGCGGCTGCTCGCGCGTCACGCTGAATACGATGGAGATCCAGGCGCCCGGCTTCTACAGGAAGCAGGGCTACGAGGCGGCGGCTGTGCTCGATTGCGAGCCGCCCGGCGTTACCCGCTACGTGATGACGAAGCGCCTGCTGGCGAAGTCCGACTGACACTCTTTTCCTTGTCATACCGGCGAAGGCCGGTATCCATAGCGAAGATTGATCCCGGCTTGCGCCGGGATGACATGCTGTGTGCGCTCGCAATGACGCGTGCCCCGCAAGACTGCTATCGTCCGGCTGCGCAGGCTCTTTCACAGGAGGGACGAATATGGCTTCGAACGGCAAGGTTGCGTTGGTCACCGGCGGCGGCAGCGGCATCGGCAAGGCGTCGGCGCTAGCGCTCGCCAGGGAGGGGTTCGCGCTCGTTGTCGCCGGCCGCCGGCCGGAGCCGCTCAACGTTGTCGTTGGCGAGATCGAGGCGCTGCAGGGGCACGCGCTGGGCGTCCCGACCGACGTCAGCGACCCGGCCTCGGTCGCCAACCTGTTCGCTCAGACGAAAGCAAGGTTCGGCCGGCTCGATGTGTTGTTCAACAACGCCGGGTTCGGCGCCGCCTCGGAGATCGAGGATTTGGCATGGGAGCGGTGGAGCGGCGTCATCGGCTCGATCGTGCACGGCACCTTCCTGTGCACGCAGCAGGCGTTCCGCATGATGAAAGAGCAGCAGCCGATGGGCGGCCGAATCATCAACAACGGCTCGATTTCGGCGCATGTGCCGCGGCCGCAGTCGATCGCCTACACGACCGCCAAGCACGCCGTCACCGGCCTTACCAAGTCAACTTCGCTCGACGGCCGCAAATACGATATCTCGTGCGGCCAGATCGATGTCGGCAATGCGCTGACCGAGATGACCCAGCGGATGACCCGCGGTGTGCCGCAGCCCAACGGCGAAGTTATGATCGAGCCGACGATGGACGTGCAGAACGTCGCCCGCGCCGTCGTCTTGATGGCGACCGTGACCGCGGAGGCCAACGTCCAGTTCCTGACCGTGATGGCCACCAAGATGCCGTTTGTCGGCCGCGGCTAGCGCCGGCATGCCGGCGGGTCTCCCGAAGGGGCTACGCGCAGTCGCGGCAATCGCCTGCTTATGGCTGGCGCCGGTCGCAAATGCAGCGCCGGCGGGAGCCGCGCCAGACCGGATCTGCAGCGGGCAGACCGATGACACGCTCCGCCCGGTTCCGGAGGAACTGGTGCCCGTTGCCGTGCGGCTGTTTCACCTCGACGCGATGCCGGTCGATCAGGTCAAGCGCTCGACATACTTCCGCTGCGCCGCCGGTCGTGCGCTCTTATGCACGACCGGCGCAAACCTCCCCTGCGGCAAGGCCAATACGAGCCAGGATCTGACGGCGGCCGATGCATGGTGCGCCGCCAATCCCGGTTCGCCCTTTATCCCGGCTATGTGACCGGCCATGACACGATCTACAGCTGGCGGTGCAGCGGGCCCAAAGCGGCCATCGTCAGCCAGTCGTTTCAGATCGACAATCGCGGCTTTATCGCGAATTTCTGGAAAGCGGCCGACCAGCTGTAGCGGCGCCGCCTACTCCTCCTCCGCCGACAGGGCGCTTTCGTGCCAGTGACGCAGCAGCCGGCGCGACAATAGGTCGAGCAGCAGGTAGATGACGATGCCGGTCAAGGACAACAGGAACAGCGCCGCGAAGAGGCGTGGGATCGCCAGCCGGTAGCCGGCTTCGAGGATGCGGAAGGCGAGCCCCGTTTCGGCGCCGCCGGTGCCGGCGACGAACTCGGCGACGACCGCGCCGATCAGCGCGAGGCCGCCGCTAATCCTGAGGCCGGCCAGGAAATAGGGGAGGGCGGTCGGCAGGCGCAGATAGAGCAGGGTCTGGCCCGGCGAGGCGCCGTAAAGGCGGAACAGCGCCAGCAGGTTGCGGTCGGCGCTGTTGAGGCCGACCGTGGTGTTCGAGACGATCGGGAAGAACGCGACGATCCAGGCGCAGACGAGGAGCGCCAAAAACGGCGTCCTGACCCAGATGATGATCAAGGGCGCAATGGCCACGATCGGCGTCACCTGCAGGATGACGGCGTAGGGGAAGAGGCTCAGCTCGAGGAGGCGCGAGCGCGAGAACAGGAGCGCCAGGGCGCCGCCGAAAAACGCCGCCGCGGCCAGCGCCGCCAGCGTGATGCGCAATGTCACAAAGAGCGAGCCGAGGAGGCTCGGGCCGTCGGTCCACAGGCTCTGCGCGATCGCGCTCGGCGCCGGCAGGATGTAGGGCGGAATGCCGCGCAGCCGGACGACGGCTTCCCACAGCGCCAGGAAGACGACGCCGACCGCCAGCGGCGCGGCAATGCGCAGCATCCGCTGCATCTTCAGGCGGCCATCGCCGCGGCGAGCGCCGCCGAGACCCGTTCACACATCCGGGCATAGGCGGGGCTGGTGCGGGCGGCGCGGTCGCGCGGCTGCGGCAGATCGACAGCGAGGTCCGCCGCGACATGGCCGGGCCGCGATGTCATCACCGCGATGCGGGTCGACAAATAGACAGACTCGAAGACGCTGTGGGTCACGAACAGGATTGTCGTGCGCTGCGCCTCCCACAAGCGTAAGAGGTCGTCGTTGAGCGCCATCCGGGTGATCTCGTCGAGCGCGGCAAACGGCTCGTCGAGCAACAGCAGGTCGGGGTCGGTGACCAGCGCGCGGGCGATCGAGACGCGCATCCGCATGCCGCCCGACAGCTGGTGCGGGTAGGAACGCTCGAAACCGGCAAGGCCGACCGCGCGCACCGCGGCCATCACCCGCTCGCGCTCGGCCGCCCGCACCCGGCCGGCGAGGCGGAACGGCAATTCGACGTTGCCGGCAACCGTGCTCCACGGCATCAGCGTCGGCTCCTGGAACACGAACCCGATGTGACCGGCGGCGACCTGGCCGTGCGTCCGGCGCCCCAGGTTCAGAAGGCAACTCCCGGCGGTCGGCTCGGCGAGGCCGGCGACGATGCGCAGCAAGGTGCTCTTGCCGCATCCCGAAGGCCCGAGCAGGCTCAAGAATTCGCCCTGCCCGACGCTGAGTTCCACGCCGCTCAGCGCTTCGAGGCCGGAGGCGAAGCGCTTGCCGACGCCATGCAATTCGACGACCGGAGCGGTGTGTTCGGCTGCTGGCGGCCCCACACCCTGTCCCTCTCCCCGTGTCACGGGGAGAGAAAACGCAGCTGCAGTAACACGAGCGCGGTCAAGGGATGATTGCCGGTTGCCGCGTCTCTCCCTCTCCCCGCTGGCGGCGCTGGCGGGGAGAGGGCCGGGGTGAGGGGCAGTAAGAGGCTCATTTTCCAGCCGCCGCTATCCCGACCTTGTGGTTGACGAACTGCAGCGTGAAGGCCTTACGGAAATCCATGTCGGCGGGGTAGAGCCCGGCCTTCGCCATGTCGTTGAAGAAGTCCTGCCAGCGCGCCTCGGTCATCGCGCCGATGCCGAGCTTCTTGGCGTCGCCGCTGTCGACGATGCCGTATTTCTTCATCTGGCTGATGCCGTAGGCGATCAAGTCGTCGGTCATCTCCGGGTTGTCGCGCTTGATCAGCGCGTTGGCCGGCGCCGGGTCGCCGTAGAGATAGCTGTACCAGCCCTCGATGCTGGCGTTGACAAAGCGCTGGACGAGGTCGGGCTTGTCGTGCGCCAGCTTTTGCGACGTCTCGATCAGGGCGCCGTAGCTCTTGTAGCCGGAATCGGCGAGCAGCATGACGACCGGCTTGACGCCGGCCTTCTCGATCGTGAACGGCTCGCTCGTCAGATAGCCCTGCTGGACCGCCTCCTTGTCGGCGAGGAACGGCGCCGCGTTGAACGTGTAGGGGCGGATCTGGTCGTCGGTGTAGCCGAATTTCTGCTTGAGGAAGAGCCAGCTGGTGACGCGCGTGTCGGAACCGATCATGATCGGCTTGCCCTTCAGTTCGGCGAGGCTGTCATTGCCTTGTCCCGCATGCGCGATCAGCACCGAGGGGTCTTTCTGAAAGAACGCCGCGACCGCCACCATCGGGATCTTCTCCCGCACGAAATTGAGCGCCACGAAGGAGTTCGAGGCGATGTTGAAGTCGAGGACGCCGGCCGCCAGCAATTGCGCGTGGTTGACCTGCGGTCCGCCCGGCCGCAGCGTCACGTCGAGCCCGTAGCGTTTGTAGATGCCGGTGGCGATCGCCTGGTAGAAGCCTCCGTGCTCGGCTTCGGCCTTCCAGTCGGTGCCGAACTTGACGCTCTCGGCGGCGGCCCTGTGCGGCATCGACAGCGCCGCCGTCAGCAGGCAAAGCGCAGCGGTAAATGTCCGTATCGAGCGGGTCATTGCGTCGTCATCCGCGCTGGAGGGAAGCCCCAAGTGTAGTTGCGGCGCCGCACGGCGTCGAGCTGCGCCGATGTAACGACGGCGCGAAGCGGCGGCTATCGCAAGCCTCTCCGGGGAGTTATAACATAACCAAAAGGTGGTGCGGCATCGGGCGGCACCGCGCGGAGCAGGGCCAGAGCATGAAGAATCTGTTGGCCGTGATCGGCGACGGCAATGCCGGCCCGGTCCTCGACGCGGCGCTGATGGTCGCCCGCCAGTTCAACAGCCACATCGTCGGGCTGCACAGCCTCACGACCGAATACGCCGTCGTCTTCGGCGGCGAGATGGGGTTTTCGATTTCCTCCGAAGTCGACCGCACGCTGGAGCGCGAGGGCCACGAGCGCCGCGACCATGCGCGTCGCCTGTTCCGCGATTTCATGAGCGCGCACGGCGTGCCGATCGGACCGCCGCTGACGGGCGACAACGGACCGAGCGCCTCATGGCGCGAGGAGGACGGGCGGCAGAATGCGGTGGTCGGCATGAGCGGCCGCGTCTACGACCTGATCCTCGTCGAGCAGCCGGAGAAGCTCGCCTCGATTGCCGAGGCAACGCTCGAGGACGCGCTGTTCGAAAGCGGCCGCCCGGTGATGATGGTGCCGAAGACGATCGGCCCCGAGCTCGGCCGGACGATCGCCATCGCCTGGAACGGCAGCACCGAGACGGCGATGACGGTGGCGCTGGCGACGCCGTTTCTGAAGCGGGCCGGGCATGTTGTCGTCGTCGCCGTCGGACCGCAGCACATGCCGGAGCCGGGCCCGCCGGGCGAGGAGCTGGCGCGCAACCTTGAGGCGCATGGCCTCAGCGTCAGCCTGCGCACCGCCTATGGCAGGCAGAAGGCGCAGGGCGAATCCTTCCTCAAGGAAGCGGCGGCAGCCGGCGCCGACCTGCTGCTCAAGGGCGCCTACACGCAAAGCCGCATCCGCCAGATGATCTTCGGCGGCGCCACCCGCCACATCATCATGGAAGCCGCGATCCCGGTCATCATGGCGCGCTAGGTTCCCTCCGGACCGCCGGCGTCGCCCCGTCTTCGCCTCGACCGCGGGTGGAACCGCATGATCCCATCGCCGTTCTCTCAGCTGAGGATTTCTGCTGGGTCTTGCCCGGTTTTGGCAAGCGGAGGACGGGATGGCCGAGACGACACACACTCCCTCGATGGCGCGCCCCGCCGGCGCCACCAATGAACCCCGATCGACGCTGGTTCACCAGGCCGAGGGTCAGGCCCAACGGGTCGTGGCAGAGACCAAGGAACTCGGGTCGGAGGTGATGGCGGCGGTGCGCGACAGCGCAACGGTCTTCTACGAGGAGCAACGGGACCGCGCCGCTACCGAGATTGCGGCGGTCGGCAACCTCTTGCGCAGCTCGGTGCAGCTCCTCGACCGCAATGGCGGCACGATCGGCCACTATGCCGACGACGCCGCGACGCAGCTCAACGATTTCGCCGGCCGGTTGCGCACCCGCTCGTGGAGCCAGCTGTGCGGCGATGTCGAGACGTTCGCCCGCAGCAATCCGATGATCTTCATCGCTGCCGCCGTAGGCGCCGGTTTTGTCGGGGCGCGCCTCTTGGCCGCTTCGGCGAATCAGCCGGTCGGCGAGACGCCGATGCAATCCTCGATGCGCGGGCTGAAGGATACCGGCGGGCAGATTCGCGACGCGCTGCGCAGCGAGCCGGCACCCGCAACGGCCTCGACACCGGCGATGGCAACTCCCGGAACGGCAACGCCCGGGATGACCACCGGCGGCACCACGACCGGCGGCAGCGCCGCGATGGGCGCCCCCAAGACGTCCTTCGGAACGCCGGCGGGTACGACCGCCGGGACCACCGGCGGGCCGACCGGGAGGCATTGATGGCGATCGATCCGGACGACGTCGGCTTCGCGCCGCCGCCGCCCCCGCCACCGCCGCCACCAAAGACCGCCCGCTCGGTCAGCACGCTGCTGTCGGATCTGGCGGCCGAGGCGAGCCAGCTGATCCGCCAGGAGCTGGAGCTGCTGAAGGCCGAGCTGAGCGAAAAGCTCGGCCAGGCGGGGCAGGGCGCCGCCGCAATCGGGGCCGGCGCGCTGGTCGCGTTCAGTGGCTGGCTGGTGCTGCTGGCGGCCGCCGTGCTCGGCCTGGCGACGGTGCTGCCGGCGTGGCTGGCGGCGCTGATCGTCGGCATCGTCGTGGTGGCGCTGGGCGGTGTGCTGCTGCTCGTCGGCAAGCGGCGGCTGGCGGCGGGCTCGCTGGTGCCGCAGCGCACCCTGCGCTCGCTGCGCGAGGATGAAGCCTGGCTGTTAGAGAGGTTGCGGTGACATCGCCGGCTGAAACCGAACGGGAGATCGCGCGCACCCGCGCCGATCTCGGGGTAACCCTCGACGCGCTCGAGCGCAAGCTCGCGGTGCGCCATGTCGTAGAGGAGGGATTCGACGTGCTGATGGACGATATGGGCGGCCGGGAGGCGCTAAATCGCAGTTTCGATATCGTGCGCAACAATCCGGTGCCGGTGGCGCTGATAGGCGTCGGCATCGCCTGGCTCGTGGCCGCGAACAGCATTCCGGACGAGCAGCTGGCGCAGGCGCGCGACAAGGTGGTCGGCGTGGCTGGCGACATCGGCGCCCGCGCCGGCGAATTCGCCTCCGGCATCGGCGACAAGATCGGGTTGCGCGGCAACGGCAACGGCGCGCTCGGCCATACCGGCAATGCGATGGTCGACAGCGGCGGCGCCAGCGGTTCGTCGGGATGGCTGCACCAAATGGCCGACATGACGCAGGACGCGCTGCGCACCGCGCGCGATTCGGGCGGCGCGCTGCTCGATCGCGCCAGCACCGTCGCCGGCGGCGCCGCCGTCACCGATCAGCTGTCGGCGGCATACGAGCGCAACCCGCTGATGGTCGGCGCGGTCGCCGCAATGGCCGGCGCGCTGTTGGCGGCGTTCTTGCCGATGACCCGCTTTGAAGACCGCATGCTGCGCGACGGTCAGCTGCAGCGCAAGGCGGCGGCGGCCGGCGAGCAGGTCGTCTCGCGGGTGCGCGAAGCGACCGCCGAGAAGCTCGAAGCGGCAGCAGCCGCGGTCAAAGGCGACGCCGAGACGACGTCGCACCTCTGAATAGAACGCACCTGGAACTTCGCCTCTCCCTGCTTTAGGCTCCGCGCCCGCCGACAGATCGCGGCGCGGGGAAGCAGGGGGGGTGGGATGCAACTGAGAGTTTTCCAGACCGGTTTGTGGGCCGCCGCGGTGGCGCTCGCGGCGATGGCCCAAGCGCACGCCCAGGTGCCGCCACCGGTGGTGCCGGTCGCGCCGCTGCCGCCCGGCCCAGCCGGCGAAGCGGCCGATATCGCCTCCTGCCTCTGTCTCGGGCAGACCGTCAATACCCTCAACGCCGAAATGGCCTCGCAGCAGGGCGCCTACCATGCTTCGCAGGACGAGCTGGCGCGGCTCGACGCGCAGCTCGCAACCGCCCGCGCCAGCCTCGACGTCAACAATCCGGCGGCAGTGGCGCAGTTCCGCGAGTTGCTCGGACGCCGCGACGCCGCCTTCCGCCGCTCGACGAGCCTCGCTACCGGCACGCTGAACAGCGTTGTCGGGCGCTACAATGCCCGGGTCAACGAATACAATGCGCGTTGCGCCAACCATCCGCGCGACCCGGTGCTGCTGCGCAGCGTCCAGGCGACGCTCGTTTGCCCGCCGGCCTATTAAGCGAACCGCATACTCCCCCTCACCCCAGCCCTCTCCCCGGAAGCGGGAAGAGGGAAAGGTCCGACGCGCGCCGCCAACTGCGTCCCCTCTTCCTGCGTGCGGGGAGAGGGACAGGGCGAGGGGCGAGCGGGACGCGTCAGAAGCGACACCGCTAGCGGTCGGCGGATTCGTAGAGCTGCGCCGGGTCGATCACCGGCTCGGCAATGGTCTCCCATCGGCCGGCACGCCACGCGCGGAAGAAGCAGTTGCGGCGGCCGGTGTGGCAGGCGACGCCCTCCTGCTCGACCAGCAGCAGCACCGTGTCGCCGTCGCAGTCGAGGCGCAGCTCGATCAGGTGCTGGACCTGTCCCGAGGTCTCGCCTTTGCGCCACAGCGCCCGGCGTGAGCGCGACCAGTAGCAGGCGCGGCCCTCGCTGAGCGTGACACGCACCGCGTCGCGGCTCATCCACGCCAGCATCAGGACTTCGCCGGTGTCGTGCTGCTGCGCGATCGCCGGAACCAGCCCGTCGGCGCCGAACCTGATCGCGGCCAGCGCCTCTTCGATCGCATCCGCCACGGTGCTTCTCCCTGATGCTGCGTGCGGCCGTGATACACCCGGGGGCGGCGGTTCGTCAGCTTTCGGCAATCTCGCCGGCCAGCGCCCCCAGTGTCATCGGCTTGTAGGGAGCGCGCGGTCGAAAGGTGCCGATGTCTGCGATCGGCAGGCCGCGTTCGTCGGCGATGACGCCGCTGACGACCGGGGCGCACATCCGTCCCTGGCAGGGGCCCATGCCGCAGCGCAGGAAGGCCTTGACCTGGTTTGGCCCGGCGGCGCCGAGCCGTACCGCGCGACGGACCTGGCCGGCCGTCACCTCCTCGCAGCGGCACACGATGATGTCGTCGTCGACCGGGGCGAGGATCGGATCAGAAGGGCGATAGAGCACGTCGAGAAACGGCCGCACGGCGAGGGCACGGTCGAGCCGTGTGCGGATCGCCCGGCCGCGGCGGTCGCGCTCGCCGCTGTCGATCTTGCCGAGCGCCGTCGCCGCATCGAGCGCCGCCAGCCGCCCCGACAGCTCGGCCGCCTCAGCGCCGGCGATCGCGGCGCCATCGCCGGCAATTGAGGTGTTCGGCAGCGTGCTGCGGCCCCACGCATCGACGACCGGATGCCAACATTGCTGCGCTGCGTCCCAGCGATGCGCCACCTGCAGGGCGAGGCTGATCTGCAGGTTCGGGATGACGCCGTCGTGCAGGAACAGATGCTCGGCCGCCATCTCGCCGCCGTCCCACGCGACGGCCTCGAGCCGACCGCGCCCGAGCGCCCGCAGACCGCGTACGCCGCGGCGCAACGGCACGCCAGTCCGGCGCAATTCCAGCAGCCACCCGATCCCCTGGGCGAGCTCACGTGTGGCGCTCCAACCGGCGCCGAGATGGCCAAGAGCGGCGTAGTAATTGCCGGCCGCGGTCGTCTCCAGCACTGCCGCGGGCGGCGCGCCGGCGCGCGCCAGCTGCACCGCGGCGAGGATCAGGAGAGGCCCCTGGCCGGCCAGGACGATGCGGCCCTGCGGCACGAGATCGGCGCTCTTCAGCAGGATCTGGGCCGCGCCGGCCGTCATCACGCCGGGCAGCGTCCAGCCGCGGATCGGCACCGGCCGCTCGACGGCCCCGGTCGCCAGCACGATATGCCGCGCCGCTATCGCCTCGCTCCTCCCGTCGGCGACCAGCGACAGCAGCGCTGCCGGGGAAGCCGACGGACCGATGTGCCAGACCGTGCTCGCGGGCCGGTAATCCATTTTGGCGGAGCGAAAAGCTGATGCCAGCTGGCGGCCCGCCAGGTAATCGGCACCGAGCGGCGACGAGTCGCGGGCGCGTTCGACCGCGCGATAGACCTGCCCGCCCGGCGCCGCCGCCTCGTCGATCACCAGCGTATCGAGCCCGAGCTCGGCGGCCGTAAGCGCCGCCGCCATGCCGGCGGGGCCGGCGCCAACGATCGCCAGATCGACCGTCATTATCCTTGCGGAAGTTCGCGACGGCCGCGCTGGCGACGGATGCGCATGCCGGGCCGCACCGCAACCATGCAGCTCTGCCGGTTCGCTTCGCCGTCGATGTCGGCCAGGCATTCGAAGCAGATGCCCATCAGGCAATAGGGCCCGCGCGGCAGTCCGCTCACAGGCGTCTCGCGCAGGCTCGGCAGCCCGGCTAGCAGGACCGCCGCCGCCGCGGACGCGCCCTCGGGCACGAGCACCGGTCGCCCCTCCACCTCGACCGCAATGGCGGCCGGGGGCGCGTCAGGCCGCTGCCGGAACATCGAACCGGCGGGCCGAAAACGGCGCCAGCAGCGGGTCGAGCGTCCCCGCGGCGACCATCGGCGCGAACACCACCGCATGCGCTGCCGCCAGGGTCACACCGCTATGGCAATTGGCGGTGAAGGCGCCGGGAAACGATGGCGATTCGTCGTAGATCGGCAGGCCGTCCGGCGGCATCACCCGCAGCGCCGCCCAGGCCCGTACGATCTGAAGCTGCGCCAGAAACGGGAACGACAGCACGGCCCGGCGGGCGATGCGGCTCATCACGGCAGGGTCCTGACTGGTGTCGAAGCCGACATCCTCCTCGCTGCTGCCGAGCAGGATGCTGCCCTCCGGCGTTTGGCGGATGCTGCCGAGCGGCAACGGCCAGGCGCGGGCAGTGCGTTCGGTGACCAGGATCTGGCCGCGCTGCGGCCGGACCGGCGCATTGAGCCCGAACAGCGGCGCCAAGGCCGCGTTGCCGAGACCCGCCGCGAGCACGACTTTCGGCGCCGCGAGCGTTTCGCCGCCAGTCTCGATGCGGAAATCGTGCGGCGCCGCGTGTGCCGCGCCGACGCGGCGGTTGGCGAGGTAGGCGCCGCCCTTGCCGGCAAAGCCGCGATGGAGCGCGTGAAACAGCGCCAGCGAATTGACGTGCCCGTCATAGGGCGTCCACGACGCGCCGCTGACCGTGGGGCCCAGCCCGGGCAGCATCGCCTGCAGCTCGGCAGCGTCGAGCATGCGGTATTCGAAGCCGAAATTGCCGGCCTCACGCTGCATCTGCGCCATCATCGCGGTCCGCCTGGCGACCTCCTCTTCGCCGAGGCAAAGCTGCAGCCCGCCCTTCTGCTCAAGACCGAGGGCAATGCCGGCGCGCGCTTCGAGCGCCGCGGCAAATGCCGGCCATTCCGCGACGGAGCGCCGTGTCCAGCGCTGATAATGCGGCGCCCCAAGCCCCTTCGTCTGCGCCCAGACGAGGCCGAAATTGCCGCGTGAGGCGCGGTAGGCGGCGTCGCCCTCGTCAAGGATCGCGGCCCGCAGCCCGGCCTCGGCCAGCCCGTAGCCGATCGCCGTACCGACCAGCCCGCCGCCGATCACGATCGCATCGAAGCTGCGCATTGTCCGCCTACCATAGCCGCGATCATAGGCGGGGGCCGCGGCGCGACCAACAGAATAGGCCCGCATAGCGGGCCGCCATTCAATTCACAATGAGACAGCGAGACGGCCAGGATGCTTGTGCAATTCCGGCTCTCTCGCTGCCTCGCCGTCTCGTTGTGGCCGTCTCGTGGCGAATGTCCCGGGTGTCAAACCGCTTCGCGGACGTTGGCGGGTGGGCGCACCCATTTGCGCTTCATCTTGTCCCACACCAGCGTCGGCAGCGGCGAACTCTGGATCGTCGCGACGTCGGGGCAGCGGGTCACGCCGCGCTCGGCCAGAAACTGCTCGATGACCCCGAGTTCCTCGGCCCGGCATGCGGCTCGCCGGACCGGCGCTGCGGGCACCGGCGCGGTCTTTGTTGCCGCGGCCGCTGCACTGCTCGGCGCGACTGGCGACGCGACCGGACCCGTGTCCTCGCTCCGGCTGGCAGGGCGATCGGAGACCGGTTGACAAACCGGTTCGGGGACGGCGCTGCGCCCGGCGGGATTGCCGGCCTGCTCTTCGTTGGCTGG
>JBLMXS010000324.1:0-5450 GCA_050257895.1 Thiohalocapsa sp. | reverse complement strand
GTGCGCCCGGCGATCGCACCGCCGGTGACGGTCGAGACCATCGCGACGCCGCCGTCGACCGGCGCGAGATCGGCCAGCTCGGCTTCCAGCAACGGCCGCAGCGGATCCATCTGCGGGCTGTGATAGGCCACCGGCACGGCGATATTGTGGCTGACGATGCCGGCGCGATCGAGCGCCCGGCACGCCGCGGCGACCGCGGTGGGGCTGCCCGACAGTAAGGTCGCCCGCGGCCCGTTCTCGCCGGCAATCACGACGCCGTCCGGCAAGAGCGGCGCCAGCGCCTCGGCCGCCGCCGCCGCCAACGCCATTGCCCCATTGCCGGCCACGCCGGCCTGCAGGCGGCTGCGCAGGACGACGAGCCGCAACGCCGCCGCGCGCGGCAGGATGCCGGCGACCGCGGCAGCCGCCGCCTCGCCGACGCTGTGGCCGATCACCGCCGCCGGGCGGATGCCGAGGTCGGCGAGCAGGTCGGCAAGCGCCAGCTGGAACGCGCACAACGCCGGCTGGCCGAGCGCCACATCCTCAACGCGCGCATCCGCCAGGACCTCGACCACCGACGCCGGGTAGCCGGCGCCCTGCAATATCGCCTCGGACTGCCGCAGCGAGTCGGCGAAGTCCGTATTCTCGAGCAGCGCCGCCGCCATTCCTGGCCAGTTGCCGCCGTTGCCGGCAAAGACGAAGACCGGCCGGCGCTGTCCCCCGGCTGCGGCGGCAGGCGCAGCAGCGGGTGCGGCTTCGAGCAGCAGGTGGCAATTGGTGCCGCCGAACCCGAACGAGCTGACCCCGCCGACCGGCGGCTCGCCGGACGGCGGCCAAGCTGCCCCGCTTGTCTGCACCTGCAGCACAGCCGCCGCGACATCGATCGCCGGGTTCGGCGTGTGGAAATGCAGGCTCGGCGGGATCCAGCGGTGATGCAGCGCCAAAGCCAGCTTGATGAGGCCGGCGGCACCGGCGGCCGCTTCGAGATGGCCGATATTGGTCTTGACGGAGCCGATGACGAGCGGCCGCTCCGGCAGCCGCCCGACCCCGAGAACGGCAGCGAGCGCATTCGCCTCGATCGGGTCGCCGAGCGCGGTCCCGGTGCCGTGTGCCTCGACATAATCGACCCGTGCCGCAGCGATCCCGGCATCGAACAGCGCGTCGCGCAGCATCGCCCGCTGCGCCGCCGGGTTCGGCGCCGTCAACCCGTTGCTGGCGCCGTCGTTGTTGACCGCGCCGCCGCGGATGACGGCGTAGATCCGCCTCCCCTCCCGCAAGGCCAGGCTCAGCGGCTGCAGCACGACGATGCCGCCGCCCTCGCCGCGGACATAGCCGTCGGCGCCGGCGTCGAACGCCTTGCACCTGCCGTCCGGCGCCATCGCGCCGAATTTGGTCATCGCGATGCTGCTTTCGGGCGCCAGCAGCAGATGCACGCCGCCGGCCAGGGCCAGTGTCGATTCGCCGGCGCGCAGGCTGCGGCAGGCCTGATGCACCGCGACAAGCGCCGACGAGCAGGCGGTGTTGATGGTCAGCGCCGGGCCTGCGAGCCCCAGCGCATAGGCGATGCGCGCCGAAATGATGCTGGTATCCTGGCCCGTCGCGGTGTGCGGCGCAATCGCCTCGCGCTCGGCCAGGAGTCGCGCATAGTCGCTCCACATCGCGCCGATGAAGACGCCGCTGCGGCTGCCGACGAGATGGCGCGGCCGGATCGCGGCGTCCTCCAGCGCCTCCCACGCGAGTTCGAGGGCGAGGCGCTGCTGCGGGTCGGCCTGCGACGCCTCGCGCGGCGACAGGCCGAAAAACTCGGCGTCGAACTGGTCGATGTCGGAGATGAACCCGCCCCAGCGCGTCGCCATGCGGCCGGGGGCCTGCGGGTCGGGGTCGTAGAGCGCGTCGATTGGCCAGCGCTCCGGCGGCACCTCGGTAATCGCATCGACGCCGCCGCACAGCATCCGCCAATAGGCCGAGGGCGATGCCCCTCCCGGCAGGCGGCAGGCGAGGCCGACGATCGCGATCGCATCGCCCTTGGCGAGCGGAAGGGGCGCCGGGCGCGCGTCGTCGCCGGCGGCGCCGTCGAGAAAGGCGGCCAACTGGCGCAATGTCGGATGGTCCCAGACCAGCGTCGGCGGCAAGGTGCGGCCGAGGCGTTCGCCGATCTCCGCGGCGAGCGCCGCGCCGGTCAGCGACGACAGGCCATAGAGGTTGAGCCGCGCCTCGGGATCGAGCGCGTCGGGCAAGAGGCCGGCGTGGCGCGCCACCAACGGGCGCAGCCAGTCGATCGTCGCGATCGCCGCCTCAGCCGATGGGGGTGCGGGTTCGGCCATCCGGACCCGCTACGCCGCCGGCGCGAGAGCCATCAGATCTTCCGCCAGCGCGCTCGCCAGCGGGCGGCGCTGGTCCGGCCGTTGCAGATAGAAATGCCCGCCGGGGAAATGCCGGCGCCGGCAGGACCCCGACACCAGCTCGGCCCAGCCCTCCATCTGCGCCGTTTGCGGATCGTCGAGGCCGCCGTAAAGGCCGAGCGCGCAGGTGAGCGGCGGCTCGCCCTGGTGTACATGCGTCTCGAGGACGGCAAAATCGGCCTTCAGGATCGGGACGAACAGCGCCACCAGCTCGGGTTCGTCGAGGATGACTCGCGGGATCGCGTCGTAGCGCCGCACCAGCTCGGCGACGAACCGGTCGTCCGGCAGCTTGTGGAGCGGCGGCTCGCTGCTGGCGACGGTCGGGGCGCGCCGACCGGAGGCGATCATGGTCTCCGGCAATGGCAGGCCGCGCCGCCGCAATTCGCGGCTTGCCTCGAACCCCAGCAGCGCCCCGAAGCTGTGCCCGAAAAACGCGTAGGGCCGCTCGGCGATGGGCTCCAGCGCGTCCGCCAGCGCCTTGACCAGCGGCGGCATGCGGGTGAAGGGCGGTTCCGAGAGGCGGGTCTCGCGGCCCGGCAACTGCACCGCCAGCAGCTCGATCGTCTCCGGCAGCAATGCCGCCAGCGCATAGTAGGCCGATGCGCTGCCGCCGCCGTGCGGCAGGCAAACCAGCCGCTTAAGAGCCGCCGGCCGGGCTTTTGGACAGGCCAGCCACGGCGACGCCGGCGAAAGTGCCCGCTTCACAAATTTACCCCTGCAGTCCCCCCGATCGAGGGATTCGTTGCCAAGCTTGGGGTCTCTGTCAACGTCCTCCTGTCGTCACCCGGCAGACACACCGCCGCGGCAAGTGATGGCGCGAGCTGCGCAACGGCATCAATGCCGCTTCCCTTGGCGCCAGGGCGCGCCTATCTTCGCCCGGAAGAGCACGCGTTTTTGTCGCTGTTGCCGCACCGGCAGCAACCGGATCACCACGCATATCCAAGCGCTCCAGACAACTTTCCCGGAGCGGGGTCCATCAGGCAGGAGGCCGACGCGATGCGGGTCAGGAGGATTTCCGGCGTCAAGCGGGTGACGATGGTCGACCGCACGGCGCCGCGGCGGCATGTCATTTCGCTGGCGCGCGACGTCGCCGGCGAGCGGCTTCGCTTCACCGTGATCAAGCCGGACGGCGATATCCAGCGCGGCTCGCTGCGGATGGATATCGGTCCGGTCAAGAAGGAGCGCGGCATGTTGAAGCCGGTCGAGCGGCGGCTGCGGCGGCTCGTCCGGGCCGAGCACCGCGCGCTCGGCCGCTATCTCGTCCTGCATGAACGCTCGCGCCGCAAGCGGCGCAGCGGCTGGGCGCGCGACTTGCCGAAGAATGTGGTGAGGGTGATCCGCCGCAGCTTTTGACGTTACAGTTGACCTTGGCCGTCAGCAGGAGATCGCGCATGGATACGACCTCAACCAGCACCAGGCCGATGGTCGAGCGCACCGAGCCCGAGGAGAAGGGCATCGTCTGCGTCATCGATCTCGGCGAGCACTCGCGCCGCCGCGTCCGCCGGCTGCGCCGCGGCGAAGGCCGCCTGATGGAGCGCGTCGAGGACGCGGTAGCGGCGTTGCAGGATAACGGTGTCCTGTCGGAAAACGCGCAGACCGTCGTCGTCGTGGTCCGGCAGGAGAGCAGCCTGTTCGACAAGGACGATGATGACGACGACGATGACGACGACGACGACGAGGATTGATGTCGTCGGCGCCGACGCGTAGCCCCCGCCGCTCGACAGCCGCGTGAGCGACCCCGAGCCCGAGCGCGCGTCTCATCCCGTCCCCGGCCCGGGCGGCCGGCCGCAGGTCGACATCGTCACGGTGGGCGGTCTGCGCGTCCATATCGCGCGGCCGCGAGGCGCGCCGGCGCAGCACGGTGAGCTGCTGCGGTTGAATTACCGCCATCCCCGGCGACGGCCGCCGCCCGACGTCGAGGACGACCTGCCGACGCCGCTCGAAGCGGAGGCGCGGCGCCGGCCGATCGCCATCGATCCGCTGCCGCCCGAGACGCAGTTTCGCGCTGTCTGGACGCTGTTGCAGGTGTCGCGCTTCGTGCTGCGTCGCCTGCGGCTGCAGCTCTTCGGCCGGCTCGACGACGAAGTCGAGGCGGTGCTGACGCGCCAGCTGTTCGAGCGGCTGAGCGGCATGTGGATCAAGGTCGGGCAGTTGCTGTCGCTGCGCGCCGACCTGATCTCCGATCCGATGTGTCGCGAGCTGGGCAATCTGCAATACCAGATGCGCGGCTTTCCGCCGGCGGTGGCGCGCCAGGTGATCGAGGAGGAGTTGGGCCGGCCGCTATCAGCGGTGTTCGCCGATTTTGCGATGGAGCCGTTCGCCGCCGCCTCGATCGCCCAGGTGCACCGCGCAACATTGCTGCGCGACAACCGCGCTGTCGTGGTCAAGGTAATGCGGCCCGACGTCGAGCGAACCTTCAAGCGCGACTTCCGGCTGATCGCCTCGATCATCCGCGTGCTTGCGGTGCTGGGCATCGGGCGCCGGCTGCGGCTGCGCGACTGGATGCGCGAGCTGCGCGCCATCCTCGACGAGGAGGTCGACTACCAGCACGAGGTCGTCAACCTGCTGCGGATGCGCCGCAACCTGCGCCGCCACGACATCTACGTGCCGCGGGTCATCAAGCGGCTGTCGAGGCGCCGCATCCTCGTCATCGAGGAAGTCGACGGCGTCCTGATGTCGGATTACATCCGGCTGCGGCGCGACGACCCGGACCGGGTGCATCGCTGGGCGGTGCTAAACGGCATCGACGGCGAGGAGGTGGCGCGGCGCTTGAGCATTACGGTGCTGCGCCAGATCCTCGAAGACAACGAGTTCCACGGCGACGTCCATCCCGGCAACATCATGCTGCTGGCCGACAACGGCATCGCGCTGCTCGATTTCGGGAGCGTCGGTCGCTTGCACCAGCGCACCTGGAGCCTCTACCGCCACAGCATGGCGGCGCTGGCGATGCGGGACTACGAACGGGCCGCCGATTACATGCTGATGCTGTCGCCGCCGCCGAGCGCGCGCAACTTCCGGATCCTGCGGCGCGAGTTGGCGGCGGTGTTGGACGAATGGCAATTCAAGGCG
>JBLMXS010000323.1:0-3546 GCA_050257895.1 Thiohalocapsa sp. | reverse complement strand
CGGATCGAGCGCCGCCAGCCGCTCGCGAAACGCCGCGCCGCCGAGGGCGCGGTAGAGCTCGGCCGCCTCGGCGCGCATCGCCGGCGGGATCGGCGGGAGCGGCGACAGGCCTTGCATCAGGGCGCGCAAATAGAGGCCGGTGCCGCCGACTACGATCGCCAGCCGCCCTTGCGTCTGCGCCGCCGCGATCTCGCGCAATGCCATGTCGCGCCAGCCGGCGGCCGAACCGCGCTCGGCGGCGTCCAGGACGCCATAGAGCCGGTGGGGGGCGCGCGCCAGCGCGCGGTCATCGGGGCGCGCGGTCAGGATGCGAAGGTCGCGGTAGACCTGCTGTGCGTCGGCGTTGATGATCGTGCCGCCGAACAGCGACGCCAGATCGGCCGCCAGCGCCGACTTGCCGCTTGCAGTCGGGCCGGCAACGATGATGACGGGTTTGCGGCTCGCTTCTGTATCCGCCACAGTTGTCATCCCGGCGAAAGCGAAAGCCGGGATCCATAGGGCAACGCTCTCGGCGCGGATAGATGGGTCACGGCCTTCGCCGGGACGACAAATTTTTTGTATCGCCTGCCTGCATCAGTCAGGCTCGATCGTGAACGATGCGGGGATGAGCGTGAGCCTCGTTATGACCGTGATCGCCGGGCCGCCCGCCGCCGAGGCTGCACTACCGGGCGTCGTCGCCGCGCTTGCCGCTGAAGTGTCCGATCGTGCGCCGGATTGGCTGGCCCCGGACAAAGCGTGCGATGTCATGCTCTTGAGGAGCCTCGACCCGACCATGGCGCAGGAGGTCGCGCGGGATGCGATCGGTCATGCCGCGATCGACGTGCTGGTGCAGCCCGCCGCTGGCCGGCGCAAGCGGGTGCTGGTCGCCGATCTGGAGTCGACGATCATCGAGAACGAGATGCTGGAGGAGCTGGCGGAGTTTGTCGGCCGGCGGGCCGAGGTGGCAGACGTCACCCGGCGGGCGATGAACGGCGAACTCGACTTCGCGGCGGCGCTGGCGGCGCGCGTGGCATTGCTGCGCGGGCTGCCGGCGAGCGTCCTCGACGCGGCGGCTGCGCGCATCCGGCTGATGCCGGGCGCCGCCGCGCTGCTGGCCACCGCGCGCGCCAACGGCGTCCGCACCGCGCTTGTCTCGGGCGGTTTCACCGTCTTCGCAGAACCGGTTGCGGCCCGGCTCCGGTTCGACGGGATCGTCGCCAATCGCCTCGACGTCGCTTGCGGGCATATCGCGGGCACGGTGGCATCGCCGATCGTCACCGCGGCGACGAAGCGCGAGGCGCTGCTGCAGGTCGCAGCGGCAAGCGGCATACCGCCGTCGGCGACGCTGGCGGTCGGCGACGGCGCCAACGACCTGCCGATGTTGCAGGCGGCCGGGCTCGGCATCGCCTTTCGCGCCAAGCCCGCCGTCGCCGCCGCCGCCCGCTGGCGCATCGACCACGCCGACCTGACGGCGCTGCTCTATGCCCAGGGCTATCGCCGGCAGGAGATCATCGTCGCCTGAGCAAGCGCCGGAGCCGGTCTCAATCGACGCGTATGGTGACGTTCGAGGCGAGCGTCATCGGGTTGCTGAGCCCGGGCCAGCTGAAGATCGTCGAATAGCTGACGCTGGCCCTGATCGTGATGTAGCTGCCAGGGGCGCTGCCGTCGGCACAAGGCGGGGTCGTGATGCCATTCGTCGCATCGGGGCAGCCGGAGAACTGGACCGGGGCGCTCGTCGACAGCCCGGACAGGTTGGTTGCGTGCGCCTCGGCAGCCTGGATGTTGGTGCTGTCGTAGCCGGACTTGGCGGCATATTGGGCCCCCGCGCGGACCGCATCGGAGACCTCCAGCTTCTCCCACAAGCCGATCCCGAAATCGAGAAGGCCGAGCGTCATCATCGCCAAGGCGCCGGCTAGAACGCCGAACTCGATGGAGCTGACGCCCCTTTCACAGTGCCGCAACGATGCCCGGCCGCCGTCCCCGCACCAGCCGCGCAAGATGCCCGACCGGGCGCCCAAAATGGCCCACGTGCGTGCGACGCCTCGTAAGATGCTGTGATTACAGATCATCCCGCCGCTCCGCGAGGGTTACCGATGGGGGAGAAAGTCCGGGCGCTCACCGCTGCGCCCCAACAGCGTCATGTCGCCGCGCAGCACATTCAGGAGCTGCGGCAAGCTGTTCGCCCCGGTGCTGCAGAGGGCGCGGCCGACAAGCGTCGTCTTCTTGTCCCAGCACATCGTGGTCATCTGCACTGGCCGCGCCGTGACGCGGAATTGGCGGACGGCGATGACGTTGCCGTCGCCGACGACGCGGCGGCAGCTGGTGAAAACCGGCCCGGCGCTGCCGAGCTTGATCGCCAGCGCGGCGATGGCCATCAACGGCAGGGCAGCGATCAGCAGCGCCGCCGCCAGGCAGAAATCGGCCGCCCGGCACGGAAGTTGCGCCCGCTGCGCCCGCCGCCGCCTGGCAAGACGGAGGCCCGTCGCCAGCGGGACGACCCGTACAGCGCTGTCAAGCTCTAGTGTCGTCATCGAATGACACCAAATGTCACCGGCGAAGGATCGACCCGCGGAGGCAGCCGCGCAGCCGCTCAGATCGCCTCCAGCAGCACCTGGTCGAGGCCGAAATACTCGGCTCGCGGCAGGAACATCGGCCGGATGCCGCCCGATTCGAAGCTGCCGCGCAGCTTGCCGTCGGCGCCCATCCCCTGGAATTCGTAGGTGAAAAGGTCCTGCGTCGTGATGATCTCGCCCTCCATCCCGACGACTTCGGTGATATGCGTCACGCGCCGGTGACCGTCGCGCATGCGGCTCACCTGGCAGATCAGGTCGATCGCCGAGGCGATCTGCGTGCGCAGCGCCTTCGGCGGCAGGTTGGTGCCGGACATGCCGATCATCGTCTCCAGCCGGCCCAGCGCCTCGCGCGGGTTGTTGGCGTGGATTGTCGACATCGAGCCGTCATGGCCGGTGTTCATCGCCTGCAGCATGTCGAGCGCCTCTTCGCCGCGGCACTCGCCGATGACGATGCGGTCGGGGCGCATCCGCAGCGCGTTCTTCAGGAGGTCGCGCTGCGTCACCTCGCCGCCGCCTTCGAGATTGGCGGTGCGGGTTTCGAGGCGCACGACATGCGGCTGCTGCAATTGCAGCTCGGCCGCGTCTTCGATCGTCACCGTCCGCTCGCCGCCGTCGATCAGCCGCGACAGCGCGTTGAGCAGCGTCGTCTTGCCCGAGCCGGTGCCGCCCGAGATCAGGATGTTGAGCCGGCAGCGCGCCGCAATCTTCAAGAGCGTCGCCATCGGCAGCGAGATGCTGCCGTTCATCGCCATCGTGTCGAGCGTGATCGTCTTCTTCGAGAATTTGCGGATCGACACCGAGATGCCGTCGATCGCCAAAGGCGGGATGATGATGTTGACGCGGCTGCCGTCCGCTAGCCGAGCGTCGACCCATGGCCGCGACTCGTCGATGCGGCGGCCGATGCGCGTGACGATGCGGGTGCAGATGTTCATCAGGTGCTGCTCGTCGCGGAACTTGACGTCGGTCAGTTCGACTTTGCCGCGCCGCTCGACGT
>JBLMXS010000322.1:0-8656 GCA_050257895.1 Thiohalocapsa sp. | reverse complement strand
CACCAGCGGCGAGCAGCGCATCAGCAATTTCCTCTTGTGGCAGTCGGCCTACGCCGAACTCGTCTTCACCAAGACGCTGTGGCCGGATTTCGGCCGCGCCGACCTCGAACAGGCGATCGCCGATTTCTGCGTCCGCGAGCGGCGCTACGGTGCCTCGATTGGCTCGCGCTGAGGCGGCTGCCACGGCTCCCGCCGGCGGTGGCTCACTGAAGCTGCGCATCCTGTCGGCGGTGGTGCTGGCGCCGCTGGCGCTCGCCGCGGTGTGGTTCGGCTCGCCGTGGCTGCCGCTTGTCACCGCCGCCGCCGGCGCCGGCATGGCCTGGGAATGGGCCCGGCTGTGCGGCGGCGGCCGGCTCGGCGCCGGCGGCGTCGTGCTGATCGCCGCGGTCCTCGCGGCCATCGCCGAGGCCGGATTCGGACACACGGGATTGGCGCTGGCCTGGGCCTTCTCGGGCGCCCTGGCGGTGTACGCCGCCGCGCGACTCCAGCGGCAGGGCGAGCCGGGCTGGCTGGCGCTCGGGACCCTGTGGGTGGCGCTGCCCTGCGTGCTGCTGCTGTGGCTGGCGGGGCGCGAAGCGGCCGGCCGCGGCGTTCTTTTATGGCTGTTCGCGGTCGTCTGGGCGACCGACATCGGCGCCTACGCCTTCGGCCGCGCCGTTGGCGGGCCGCTATTGGCCCCGCGCTGGAGCCCGCGCAAGACGTGGGCCGGGCTGGTCGGCGGCGCCTGCTGCGCCGCACTGGCCGGCGGCGGCGTCGCGGCGGCGCTGGGGATTCCCTCTATCTTTACGGTTGTATTGCTGAGCGCGGGGCTTGCGATTGTCGAGCAGTTCGGCGATCTTGCGGAGTCCGTGGCCAAGAGAAGGTTCGGTGTGAAGGACTCGAGCGGCCTCATCCCTGGGCATGGCGGACTGCTTGACCGCTTGGACGGCCTCCTCGCCGTGGTGCCGGCGGTAGCGCTTCTGACGCTGATCGGCGGCGGCAGCGTGCCGGCATGGCGATGATGCCGGCGCTGCAGTCCCCCGCTCTTCAGCCCGGTGGCAGCGCCGAGCGCCGGCCGCGCCGGGTGACGATTCTCGGTTCGACCGGGTCGATCGGCCAGAGCACCATCGACCTGTTGTCGCGCCACCGCGACGAGTTCGTGGTCGAGGCGCTGACCGCCAACCGCAATGCCGCGCTCCTCGCCAAGCAGGCGCGAGAGTTCGATGCGCGGTTTGCTGCGGTCGCCGATCCGGCCGATTACCCGGCCCTCAAAGAGGCGCTTGCCGGCACCGGCATCGCGGTCGGCTGCGGCCCGTCGGCGCTGGTCGAAGCCGCCGAGCGGCCGGCCGACTGGGTGATGGCCGGGATCGTCGGCGCGGCCGGCCTGGAGCCGACGCTGGCGGCGATCCGCAGGGGCAGGATCGTCGCCTTTGCCAACAAGGAAGTGCTGGTGTGCGCCGGCAGCCTGTTCATGCGCGAGGTGGCGGCGCACGGCGCGACATTGCTGCCGGTCGACAGCGAGCACAACGCGATTTGGCAATGCTTCGATTTCGACCGCGTCGACAACATCGAGACAATCACGCTGACCTGCAGCGGTGGCCCGTTCCGCGAGCGCCCCGTCGACGACATGCGCGAGGTGACGGTGGCGCAGGCGGTGGCGCACCCAACCTGGAACATGGGCGCCAAGATCTCGGTCGACTCGGCGACGCTGATGAACAAGGGCCTCGAGGTGATCGAGGCCTATCATCTCTTCCAATTGCCGTCGGAGCGGATCGAGGTGGTGATCCATCCGCAATCGGTGATCCACGGTCTCGTCACCTATCGCGACGGCTCGGTCCTGGCGCATCTCGGCTCGCCCGACATGCGCACGCCGATCGCCTACGCGCTCGGCTGGCCGGGGCGCGTCGCGGCGCCGACCAAGCGGCTCGACCTTGCGGAGATCGGCCGGCTGACCTTCGAGCCGCCGGACGAGCGCCGCTTCCCCGCCTTGCGGCTGGCGCGTGCGGCACTCGCCGAGGGCGGCGGCGCGCCCACCGTGCTCAACGCAGCCAACGAGACTGCGGTCAACGCCTTCCTCGCCGGACGCATCGGCTTTCTCGAGATTGCCGCGACGGTCGAGCGCACGCTGGCAGCAATGCCGCGTGTCAGTCTTGATTCGCTCGACGACGTCTACAATCTCGACAGGACGGCGCGCGCGACGGCCGCAAGACTGGTCGGCGCTTCCTCCCAATCCGGCGAACAATCGACGGACGCATGATGAATCACTTGATGCCGTTCATTCACGGCGGCGTACTCTACGTTGGCGTTTTTCTGCTGGTGCTGACGGTGCTCGTGTTTGTCCACGAGCTCGGCCATTATCTGATCGCGCGCCGCAACGGCGTGCGGATCGAGGTTTTCTCGATCGGCTTCGGTCCCGAGCTGTTCGGCTGGTGGGACCGCGCCGGCACGCGCTGGAAGTTCAGCGCGATCCCGCTCGGCGGCTACGTCAAGATGTTTGGCGACAGCGACGCCAGCTCGGGCCTGCCGATTGCCCGGCTCGGCCAGCTAACCCCGGCCGAGCGCGAGGTGTCGTTCCACTGCAAGCGGCTCGGCCAGCGCGCCGCCATCGTCGCCGGCGGGCCGGTCGCCAATTTCCTGTTCGCCATCGTCGTGCTGGCGCTGTTGTTCATGACCTACGGCCAGCCCTACACACCGGCCCAAGTCGGCCAGGTGCTGCCCGGCAGCGCCGCCGAAGCCGGCGGCATCCGCGCCGGCGACACGATCACCGGCATCGACGGGGAAAACGTCGACCGCTTCGAGGACGTGCAGCAGATCGTACGGCTCAATCCCAACGTGCCGATGACGGTCGTCGTCAGACGCGACGGCGAGCCCGTCACGTTGCACGTGACGCCGCACCGCGTCGAAGAGAGCGACAATTTCGGCCGTCACCAAATCGGCCAGCTCGGCATCCGCGGCGGCGGCAGCAAGTACATCCGGCGCAACCCGGCGAGCGCCGTGGCGCAGGCGGCCGCGGAGACCTGGAACCTGTCGGCCACGACGCTGCAGGCGATGTGGCAGATGGTGATCGGCAAGCGCACCACCGACGAGCTCGGCGGTCCGCTGCGGATCGCCCAGCTGTCCGGCGAGGTGGCGCAAGGCGGTTTCGTGCCGCTGTTGTGGTTCATGGCGGTACTGTCGGTCAATCTGGGGCTGATCAACCTGTTCCCGGTGCCGGTGCTTGACGGCGGCCACCTGTTGTTCTACGCGGCCGAGGCGATCCGCGGGAAGCCGCTCGGCCAGCGGGCGCAGGAATACGGGTTCCGCGTCGGGCTGGCGCTGGTCCTGACGCTGATGGTCTTCGCCACCTGGAACGACCTCGTTCACACCGGGATCGTCGATCTTGTGAAGCGTTTGGTGACCTGACACGATCCGTCCTGTCGGGGAGCAGGCATCAGGGGTGGGGGCTTGGCTCGTACGCGCGTGAAGTTTCGCTGGCTGACCGTGCTGGTCGCCGCGCTGGTCGCCGTGACCGCGTGGTCGTCCCTGGCGTCGGCGCAACGTCGGTCGGCCCACCGGCCTCGGGCGGTGGGCGCGGTGGCGGCGCGGGGCGGCGTTATCGCCGATATCCGCATCATCGGCATCCAGCGCATCGAGCCCGATACGGTGCGCTCCTATCTGCTGCTGCAACCGGGCGACCAGTGGGACGCCGAACGCATCGATCGCTCGCTGAAGGCGCTGTTCGCCACCGGGCTGTTCGCCGATGTGAAGCTGACCCGCGAGGGCAACACGCTGGTTGTGCGGGTGGTCGAGAACCCGATCATCAACCGCATCGCCTTCGAGGGAAATTCCAAGCTTTCCGACAAGGACCTCAACGGCGAGATCCAGTTGCGTCCGCGCTTGGTCTACACCCGCTCGCGGGTGCAGAACGACGTCCGCCGCATCCTCGAACTCTACCGCCGCCGCGGGCGCTTTGCCGCCACCGTCGAGCCCAAGGTGATCCAGCTGTCGGAGAACCGCGTCGATCTCGTCTTCGAGATCAACGAGGGCCCCTCGACCGGCGTGCGCAGCATCAACTTCGTCGGCAACCGCCAGTTCAGCGACGGCACGTTGCGCGGCGTCATCGAAACCAAGGAAAGCCGCTGGTACCGCTTCCTGTCGACCAGGGATACCTATGACCCCGACCGCTTAACCTACGACCGCGAGCTGTTGCGCAAGTTCTACCTGTCGGAGGGCTACGCCGATTTCCGCGTGCTGTCGGCGGTGGCTGAGCTGACGCCCGACCGCGACGGGTTCATCATCACCTTCACTGTCGATGAAGGCGAGCGCTACCATTTCGGCAAGGTCGACGTCGCGATCACGCTGAAGGACCTGCCGCGCGAGGCGGTGCTGCCCTTGCTGACGGTGCATCCGGGCGAGTGGTACAACGCCGAGGAGGTCGAGCATTCGATCGCCGCGCTGACCGATGCGCTCGGCAATCGCGGCTATGCCTTCGTCGAGGTCAAGCCGGAGATCGTGCGCAACCGCGAAGGGCACACGATCGACATCGTCTTCAATGTTCAGGAAGGCCCGCGCGTTTATGTCGACCGCATCGACATCACCGGCAACATTCGCACCCTCGACAAGGTGATCCGCCGCGAGTTCCGCCTTGTCGAGGGCGACGCCTTCAACACCAACAAGATGAACCGCTCGAAGGAGCGCATCAAAAATCTCGGCTTCTTCAAGAAGGTCGAGGTGACGAACAGCCCCGGCTCGGCACCCGACCGCACCGTCATCACGGTCGAAGTAGAGGAGCAGTCGACCGGCGAACTGTCGCTCGGAGTCGGCTTCTCGACCGCCGACGGCCCGCTTGCCGACGTCAGCGTCCGCGAACGCAACTTCCTCGGCCGCGGCCAGGACGTGCGCCTCGGCACGGTGGTCTCGTTCCGCTCGCAGCAGGTCGACTTCAACTTCACCGAACCTTATTTCATGGACAAGAATATCGCGGCGGGCATCGACCTGTTCGAGGTGAAGACCAGCCCGACCACCAATTTCTTCACCGGCATCACCCCGACCTACGAGCAGTTCTCCTATGGCGGCGCGCTGCGCACCGGCTATCAGATCTCGGAGCACCTGCGCCAGACCTGGAAATACACCGGGCGCTCGGACGAGATCACCAACGTCAAGAGCGACGCCTCGCTCTACATTCAGCTGCAGGAAGGCACCCATCTGACCTCGTCGATCGGCCAGGTCCTGCTTTATGACCGGCGCGACAACCGGCTCGATCCGACAGACGGCTATTACGCCTCGATCGGCAACGATTTCGCCGGCGTCGGCTTCGGCGTGCAATACGTCCGCACCAAGGTCAACGTCGGTTATTATTACTCGGTATGGCCGCAATGGGTGCTGAGCTTCACCGGCGAGGCCGGCGACGTCTTTGGCTGGGGCGGTCAAAAAGTACTGCTGCAGGACCGCTTCTTTGTCGGCGGCGACAATCTGCGCGGTTTTGCGCCGGCCGGGGTCGGGCCGCGCGACACCATCTCCGGCGACTCGCTCGGCGGCAACAAATACTATGTCGGCTCGGTCTCGCTCGACGTGCCCCTCGGATTGCCGAAGGAGCTCGGCATCAACGGCCGCGTCTTCAGCGATTTCGGCAGCCTGTGGTCAAACGACCAGAAGAACCTGATATTGACCGCCTCGCAGCTCAACGCCACCGGCGGAGTCCAACCGCACATTGAAGATTCGACGGCGTTGCGCGCGAGCGCCGGGGTCGGCGTCGCCTGGAAGTCGCCGGTTGGCCCGATCCGGCTTGACGTCGCCTATCCGATCAAGAAGGTGTCGTTCGACAAGACGCAGCTCATCCATATCAGTTTCGGTACGAGGTTCTGATGTTGTCTGTACGCGCGGGCGCCGCCCCGCTGGCTTTTCTGCTCGCACTTTGCGGCACCCTCGCGATCGCCGAGGCGCAACAGACGCCGCCGGCGTCGCCGGGCTCGCCCGGTTCCCCGCCGGCCGCGCTCAGCGTGCTGGTCGTCGACGTCCAGTCGCTGCTGCAAAACTCCAAGTCGGCCAAGATGGTCCGCGAGCAGATCGAGCAGAAGCGGGCCGAATACGCCAAGGAGATCTCGCATCAGGAGGAGGCGCTGCGGCACGAGCGCGACGCTCTCCAGCGGCAGCAGGCCTCGCTCTCCTCGGAAGCCCTGAACCAGAAGGGCCGCGAGTTCCAGCAGAAGGTCAACGAACTCGACAAGAGCGTGCAAGCGAAGCGCCAGGCGCTGGAACGCTCGAATGCCGAGGCGCTGCAAAAAATCCAGGAGGCGATGCTGAAGATCATCACCGAGATCGCCAAGGAGCGGAAGGCCAACATGGTCTTCCAGCGCAGCGAGCTGGTGCTGTTCGACCAGGGGTTCGACGTGACCGACCAGGTGTTGCAGAAGCTCGACGAGCAGCTGCCGACCGTCACCGTCAACTTCGCGACGCCGGTGGCAGCCAATGCTCCGACTCACACCGCGTCACCCGAAAAAGAAAAAGCGGCTTCGAAAAAGAAGAGATAGCGCGGCGACGGGCGGACTGGCGGGGCAGCGGAGGATGGCCGACCCCCGTTTCTTCGCCCGCGCCGGACCCTATTCGCTCGCCGCGCTCGCCGCGCTGAGCGGCGCCGTGCTGCGCCAGGACGAGGACGGCGAGCGGCTGTTCGCGGATGTCGCGCCGCTCGAGACGGCCGGACCGGACGACGTCACCTTTCTCGACAACCGCAAATACATCGACGCCTTCACGCAGTCCCGCGCTGGCGCCGCCTTTGTCGAGGAGGCGCTCGCCGCCCGCGCGCCGGCTGGTATGGCCCTCTTGATCGCGCCCAATCCGTACAAGGCCTTCGCCCTGGCGGCGCAAGCCTTCTACCCGTCGCCGGCGCCGACGCCAGCGCGGGCAGCATCGGCCGTCATCGATCCGAGCGCCTGCGTTCCCGGCGACTGCGAGATCGCCGAATATGTCGTGATCGAGGCCGGGGTGCGGCTCGGGGCGCGCTGCCGAATCGGCCCCCACAGCGTCATCGCGGCCGGCGTCGAACTCGGCGAGGATTGCCGCGTCGGCGCCCACGTCAGTCTGAGCCATTGCCTGATCGGGGCGCGAGTCGTCCTGCATCCCGGGGTGCGCATCGGCCAGCCCGGCTTCGGCTTCGCGGTCGACGGCAAAGGCCCGATCAAGGTGCCGCAGCTCGGCCGGGTCGTCATCGGCGACGATGTCGATATCGGCGCCAACACGACGATCGACCGCGGCTCGGGCCACGACACCGTGATCGGATCCGGCTCGATGATCGATAACCTCGTGCAGATCGGGCACAATGTCGTCCTCGGGCGGGGCGTCGTGCTGGCCGGCCAGGTCGGGATTTCCGGCAGCACGAAGCTCGACGATTTTGTCATGGCCGGCGGCCAGGTGGGCCTCGCCGGCCACCTCAAGATCGGCAAGGGCGCCCGCATCTCGGCCAAGTCCGGGGTGATGCGCGATATCGCAGCCGGTGCTACCGTCGGCGGCACTCCGGCGGTACCTTTCACGCAATTCATGCGGCAACTGGCGATCCTGCAACGCCTGGCAAAAAAGAAGGATGGAGGATGATCGACCCGGCCTGCGCCGAGCCGGCGCCGTCGGTGCAAATCGACGTGCAGCGGATTATGGAGATGATCCCGCACCGGCACCCGTTTCTGATGATCGACCGGGTCGTCGACGTCGTCGCCGACGCACAGGCCACCGGCATCAAGAACGTCTCGATCAACGAGCCCTATTTCCAGGGCCATTTCCCGGCGCGGGCCGTGATGCCCGGCGTCCTGCTGATCGAGGCGATGGCGCAGACCGCGGCGGTGCTGGTGGTGCATACGCTGGGGCGCGAGGCGGAGGGCAAGCTCGTCTATTTCATGAGCGTCGACAATGCGCGGTTCCGCCGCCCGGTGGTGCCGGGCGACCGCCTCGAAGTCCGCGTCGTCAAGCAGCGCCGCCGCGGCAATGTCTGGAAATTCGAGGGCCGCGCCGAGGTCGCCGGCCAGCGGATGGCGGAAGCGGTGTTTGCCGCGATGATCCTCAACGATTAACCTGCCGCGATGCCGCAGATCCATCCCACCGCGGTCGTCGATGCCGGCGCGCGCCTGGCCGATGATGTCGTCATCGGCCCCTATTGCGTAATAGGCGCGCAGGTCTCGCTGTTGGCCGGGGTCGCGCTCAAATCGCATGTCGTCATCGACGGCCGCACGACGATCGGCGCGCGGACGCGGATCTTCCCGTTCGCCTCGATCGGTCATGAGACGCAGGACCTCAAATACAAGGGCGAGCCGTCGACGCTCGAGATCGGTCACGACAATACGATCCGCGAGCATGTGACGATCAACCCGGGCACCGAAGGCGGCGGCATGGTCACCTGCGTCGGCAGCCACTGCCTCCTGATGGTCGGCGCGCACGTCGCGCATGACTGCCAGATCGGCGACCATGTGATCTTGGTCAACAACGCGACGCTCGGCGGCCACGTCGTCGTCGAGGATTACGCGATCCTCGGCGGGCTGTCGGCGGTGCACCAGTTCGTCCGCATCGGCCGGCACGCGATGATCGGCGGCATGTCCGGGGTCGAGCGCGACGTCATCCCGTACGGCCTGGTGATGGGCGACCGGGCGCGCCTCACGGGCATCAACCTGATCGGGATGCAGCGCCGCGGCTTCAGCCGCGAGGCGATCCAGGG
>JBLMXS010000321.1:0-4718 GCA_050257895.1 Thiohalocapsa sp. | reverse complement strand
TACTTGCGCGTGTCGGTCGAGAAGAAGCGGTAGGCGACGTCGATCGTGATCTTCTGCTGGCGCTCGTCTTCGAGCCCGTCGAGCAGCAGCGAGAAATCGAGTTCGCCGGTGGTGCCATAGCGGCGCGACTCGCGTTCGAGCGTCGCCAGCTGGTCGGCCAGCACGAGATCGGCATCGTAGAGCAGGCGGCCGAGCAGCGTCGACTTCCCGTCATCGACGGAGCCGCAGGTGAGAAACCGCAGCAGCCCGCGATCGCTTGCCGGCCGCTCGGGCATCGCATCGTCACGCATCAGAAGTACCCGTCGCGCTTCTTGCGCTCCATCGAGGAGTCCTCGTCGCTGTCGATCAGGCGGCCCTGCCGCTCGGACGACCGCGACCCGCGCAATTCCTCGATCACCGCGGCGAGGTCGGTCGCCTCCGACTCGATCGCCCCGCTCAGCGGATAGCAGCCGAGGGTGCGGAAGCGCACCTGCCGCAGCTCCGGGCTCTCGCCCGGCTGCAACGGCAGGCGGTCATCATCGACCATGATCCAGACGCCGTCGCGGCGGACGACCGGGCGCGGCTTGGCGAAGTAAAGCGGCACCACCGGGATGTCCTCGGCCGCGATATAATGCCAGACATCGAGCTCGGTCCAGTTCGACAGCGGAAAGACGCGCATCGACTCGCCGGGGCGCAGACGGGTGTTGAAGACCCGCCACAGCTCCGGCCGCTGCCGCCGCGGATCCCAGCCGTGATCGGCGGTGCGGAACGAGAAGATGCGCTCCTTGGCGCGGCTCTTTTCCTCGTCGCGCCGGGCGCCGCCGATCGCGGCGTCGACTTCGTACCGGTTGAGCGCCTGCCGCAGCGCCTCGGTCTTCATCACCTGCGTGTGCAAGGCCGAGCCCGAGACGATCGGGTTGATGCCGCGCGCCAGGCCCTCCTGGTTGGTATGGACAATCAGTTCGACCCCGAGCCGCCGCGCCGTCTCGTCGCGGAACCGGATCATCTCGCGAAACTTCCACGTCGTGTCGACATGGAGGAGCGGGAACGGCGGCTTTGCCGGGTAGAACGCCTTCAGCGCCAAATGCAGCAGGACGCTCGAATCCTTGCCGATCGAGTATAGCATCGCCGGCCGGCGGAACTCGGCCGCCGTCTCGCGCAGGATCGCGATCGACTCCGCTTCCAGGCGCCGCAGATGCGTCGCCAACCCGCCAGGCCCGCCGGCGGCCGGCGCGACCGAAGCCGTGGGATCATGGTGGCCAGGCTGCGTCATCGCTTCAAATCATCTCCCCGCGCCCAAGACGCAGAAAAGCAAAGTCTCGCTGGGACCGTGCATCTTTAAAGGGCGGCTATGCCATACAAGTGATCGACGGCGGCTGCAACCCCGCCGGCACGCCGCTGCGGCGGCAGATCGTCCTGCCTTCTCTCAAAAAGACCGACGCGCTATTCGCCGTCGGCGGCGATGCGGCCGAGGAACTCGCCGAAATCCTTGGCCTCGCGAAAATTGCGGTAGACCGAGGCGAAGCGGATATAGGCGACCTGGTCGAGCGTCGAGAGCGCCTCCATCACCAATTCGCCGATCATGTCGCTCGGGATCTCGGTCTCGCCGGAGCTTTCGAGCTGCCGCACCAGGGAATTGATGATGCGCTCGACGCGGTCGGGCTCGACCGGCCGCTTGCGCAGCGCGACATAGATCGAGCGCGCCAGCTTGTCGCGGTCGAACGGCTCGCGCTGGCCGTTCTTCTTGAGCACCGTCAGTTCACGCAGCTGCACCCGCTCGAACGTCGTGAAGCGCGCGGCGCAATTGCCGCAAAACCGCCGACGGCGGATGGCGCCGCGATCGTCGGTCGGGCGCGAGTCCTTGACCTGGGTGTCATCCGCACCGCAGAACGGACAACGCATCGTTTCCTCCGTCTCTCGTCCCGCTTCGCGAGCGGACTGTTGCTCAGCTTTGCCCTGTGGCGAGGGTGCCCTGATAGGTGGCGGGATAGATCGGGAAGCGCGCACACAAGGCGCCGACCGCCTGGCGCACCCGAGCCTCGACCCGGCCGTTCGCCGCGCCGTCCTTCGCCAGCCCGCGCAATACTTCGACGATCCAATTTCCGACCTGGCGGAACTCGGCGACGCCGAAGCCGCGGCTGGTCGCCGCCGGCGAGCCGAGCCGGATCCCCGAGGTGACGGTCGGCCGCTGCGGGTCGAACGGGATCCCGTTCTTGTTGCAGGTGATGCCGGCGCGCTCCAGCGCCTGCTCGGCGTCGCGTCCGGTGAGGCCGAGCGGGCGCAGATCGACCAGCAGGAGGTGCGTGTCGGTGCCGCCGGAGACGATCGCCAGCCCGCTCTCGGCGAGGGTGGCGGCGAGCGTCTGCGCGTTCGCGACGACGGCGTGCGCGTATTCCGCAAAGCTCGGCTGCAATGCCTCGCCAAGCGCCACTGCCTTGGCGGCGATGACATGCATCAAGGGGCCGCCCTGCAATCCCGGGAAGATCGCCGAGTCGATCCGCTTCGCGATGTCCGCGCCGTTGGTCAGGATCATGCCGCCACGCGGACCGCGCAACGTCTTGTGCGTCGTTGTCGTCACGACATGCGCGTGGGGTAAGGGGCTCGGATGCGCGCCGCCCGCGACGAGCCCGGCGAAATGCGCCATATCGACCATCAGGGTGGCGCCGACCCGGTCGGCGATGGCGCGGAAGCGGACGAAGTCGATGATCCGCGGATAGGCGCTGCCGCCGGCGATGATGAGGCGCGGCCGGTGCGTCTCGGCCTGGCGCTCGACCTCGTCGAAGTCGATCCGCGCATCCTCCGCCCGCACGCCATAGCTGACGGCGTGGAACCACTTGCCCGAGATATTGGGCGGCGCGCCGTGCGTCAGGTGGCCGCCGGCCGCCAATGACATGCCGAGCAGGGTGTCGCCGGGCTTCAGCAAGGCCAGATACACCGCCTCGTTAGCGGGCGCCCCGGCATGCGGCTGGACATTCGCGAAGCCGCAGTTGAAAAGGCGCTTGGCGCGCTCGATCGCCAACTCTTCGGCGACGTCGACAAAGCCGCAGCCGCCGTAATAGCGGCGCCCGGGATAGCCCTCGGCGTATTTGTTGGTCAGCACCGAGCCCTGCGCCTCGAGCACCGCGCGCGAAACGATGTTCTCGCTGGCGATCAGCTCGATCTGCGTCTGCTGGCGGTGCAATTCGCCGGCAATCGCCGCCATCACCTCCGGATCGGCGGCCGCCAGGGTCTCGGTAAAAAAGCCGGCGTCGGCGGAAGCCGGCAAAGGCTGAGCGGAGGAGAGCGCCAGGACGACACCTCTTGGGCAGGGGGAACGCGAGCCGCGATGCGCAGCCGCCGGATCCTACCATATGTCGCACGCCGATGTCAGCGGCCTACCAGATGCGCACGCGATGTCGTTGCAGGTCCCTGCGGAGGCAGAGCCCCATTTTGCGGCCGCTAAGCGCCTCGGATCGATGGATCCCCGCCTGCGCAGGGATCCGAAGTCAGCTCAGCCCGTAAAGCGCCGCGGCGTTGTCGTGGGTCAGCTTGCGACGCAGCTCGGGCGACAACTCCTTCATCTGCCGCTCGATCGCCGATTTCGAATTCGGCCAGACGCCGTCAGGGTGCGGGTAGTCCGAAGCCCACAACAGGTGGCCTTCGCCAAAGAACGGGATCAGCGACATCGTCGCGTAATCCTCCTGGAAGGTCGCCCAGATCTGCCGCTTGAACAATTCGGAGGGCTTCGTCTCGAGTTCGAGCCCGCCCTTGTCCGCCCAGAATTCGCGCGCTTCCCACAGCCGCCAATGCCGGTAATCGAGTTCCTGCACCAGCCACGGCAGCCAGCCGGTGCCGGCTTCGGCCATCACCAGCTTCAGCTTCGGATGGCGTTCGAGAATGCCCCAGGCGAACAGGTCGACAAACGGCTCGAGGAAGTTGGCCATGAAGAACTTGGTGTTCTCAAATACGCTGGCGGCCTTGCCGGCGGCGCGGCTCTTCGGGTTGGGTCCGAACACGGTGATGTGCCAACTGAGGATGATGCCGGTGTCTTCGAGCGCCGACCACAGCTTGTCCCACCGTGCATCGTCGAGCTGCGCCCGGAGCTGCGCGATCATCAGCGTCACTTGGCGAACCTCGCCTTTTTTTGCCAGTCGCATCAGCTCGTCGTATGCGCCATCGGGGTCCTCAGGCAGCATCGGCACGCCAATCAGCCGGTCGGGCGCCGCCTGACAGAATTCCAGCAGCCAGTCGTTATAGACGCGATAGCAGGCCGCCCGAAGAGCCCAGTCGTCCGTCGAGATCTGGAAGATCGGGCCGAAGATCACCTGCGCCTTGACGCCGTCGCGGTCCATGTCTTCGAGGCGCAGCTGGGCGACCGCCGGCCGCCGGGCGCTCTGGTCGTAGATGCCGGCGCGGTCGAACGAGTTGTAGAGCGCCTTCACCGGCCGGTTGTTGCCGGTGGCGGGCGGCTTGCCGCCCCAGGTGCCCCACACCTTGCCGTCGCACACCCACACCGCCTGCCCGTCGCGCTCCTCGATGCGCGGCGCGCGGTCGCGCAATGCCGCCGGCAGGCGCGTCAGCCACAGATCCGCCGGCAGCTGGCCGAGATCCATATGGTCGTCGCACGAGATCAGCGTGTTGGCCATTGTCTTCCTCCCAGAGCCGCTCCTGCCGGCGGCGGGATTATAGCATCACGCGGCGCGTTTCGAGAGCGCGCCGTGCAACACCCCACCCCGGCCCTCCCCCCCCCGCGGGGGGGG
>JBLMXS010000320.1:0-14255 GCA_050257895.1 Thiohalocapsa sp. | reverse complement strand
CCCGAGCGGCAGCCCCGCCGGCAAGGCAAGCCGTGCGCCGTCGCTGCGCCCGTCGTGCACGCCGCCGGCTTCGAGGCGGCAGTGCCAGTCGGCCGCTTGCGCCCCCGCCGGCAAGCGCAATTGCACTGCCGGTGCCGCATCCTCGGCGGCGACAATTTCGAGCGGCATCAGCCCGAACGGCGCCGCCTGCTGCGTTGCGGCGAGCGCCTCGGCCGCCTGCTGCGGCGCGGTCGGCAGGCCGAAGGCGGCGATCAGCCGCGCCAGCGTCTCGGCGTCCGGCTCGTGCCATACTCCGAGCGCGTCGACATGCCGCGTTCCGATGCCGACGAGTTCGGCAATCGGGCGCAGCGCGTCTCGGTCGCTCATCGTTCCCGGCCGCCGTGCGGGCCGGAGCAGCCACTGTGGGCGGCGCGGTTGATGAACAGGGCGAACGAGTGGGCGCGCAGTTTGTAGCTCTCGCCGGGCTGCCACAGCCGCCCGTCCTCGACCAGACCGCTCGGTTCGGCGGTGTCGACCAGCGCCTGCCAGGATAGCGGCACTGGCAGATGCGGAAAGCGGAAGTCGAGGTCGCCGTAATAGGCGTTGATCATGACCAGAAAGCTCTCGTCGATGTCGCGCTGGCCGCCGCGCGTATAGAACTCGCCGGCAGCGCCGCCAAGCACGTAGCCGAGCGACAACGCCACCGGGTTGCCCCAATCGTAGCCGGTGGCCTCAATTCCGGCCGGCGTCACCCAGGTAATGTCCTTCAGCCCCTCGGCCGAGACGACCTCGCCGCGGAAGAAGCGCGGCCGCGAGAAGACGCGGTGACTGCGCCGCAGACGGATGAGCGCGCGCACGAAGCGGCGCAGCGCCTCGTCCTCCGGCCGGATCCGCTGCCACTCCAGCCACGAGACCTCGTTGTCCTGGCAGTAGGCGTTGTTGTTGCCCTGCTGCGTGCGGCCGAATTCGTCGCCGGCCAGCAGCATCGGCACGCCGAGCGACAACAACAGCGTTGCCAGAAGGTTGCGTTTCTGGCGGTCGCGCAGCTCGACGATTGCCGGGTCGTCGCTTGGCCCCTCGACGCCGCAATTCCAGCTGAAATTCGGCTCGTGCCCGTCGCGGTTGCCTTCGCCGTTGGCCTCGTTGTGCTTTTCCTCGTAGCTGACGAGATCCTGGAGCGTGAACCCGTCATGCGCGGTGACGAAGTTGATGCTGGCCCACGGGCGGCGGCCGCGATAACCGTAGATGTCGGAGGAACCGGCGACGCGCGAGGCCATCTCGGCCACCATGCCGTTGTCGCCCTTCCAGAAGCGCCGCACCGAGTCGCGGTACTGCCCGTTCCACTCGGCCCAGCCCGGCGGGAAATTGCCGACCTGGTAGCCTTGCGGCCCGACGTCCCACGGCTCGGCGATCAGCTTGATCTGCGCCATCACCGGGTCCTGCCTGATCGCATCGAAAAACGCGCTGCCTTGGCTGTAATCGCCATTCTCGCGCGCCAGCGCCGGCGCCAAATCGAAGCGAAACCCGTCGACATGCATCTCACGCACCCAATAGCGCAGCGAATCCATCACCATCTGGAGAACGCGCGGATGGTCGGTATCGAGCGTATTACCGGTGCCGGTGACGTCGAGGTAGTAGCGCCGGTCATCCTGCAGCCGGTAGTAGGACAGATTGTCGATGCCGCGGAACGACAGCGTCGGGCCGAGCCGGTTGCCCTCGCCGGTGTGGTTGTAGACGACGTCGAGGATGACTTCGATGTCGGCCTCATGCAGGCGCTTGACGGCGCTCTTGAACTCGCCGATCTGGCCGCCCGGCAGAAAGCGCGGGTCGGGTGCGAAGAACGCGATCGTATTGTAGCCCCAGTAGTTGACGAGGCGCTGATCTTCGAGCCGGCGTTCCGTCACCGCCGCCTGCACCGGCAGCAGTTCGACGGCGGTGACACCGAGATCGACGAGATAGTCAATGACCGCCGGCGAGGCGAGTGCGGCAAAGGTGCCGCGCTCTGCTTCGCGCACCGCCGGATGCCGCATCGTGAAGCCGCGCACATGCATCTCGAAGATGATCGTCTCTTCCCAGGAGGTGCGCGGCCGGCGCTCGCCATCCCACGTGAAGGCGTTCTCGACGACCCGACATTTGGGCATGAGCCGGGCGCTGTCGCGGCGGTCGATCGAGAGATCGTCGCGTGGGCTGCCGACGCGGTAGCCGAACAGGGCGTCGCTCCACCGCAGCTGCCCGGATAGGGCCCGGGCATAGGGGTCGATCAAGAGCTTGTTCGGGTTGAAGCGATGGCCGGCGGTGGGATCGTAGGGTCCATGCACGCGGTAGCCGTAAAGCTGGCCGGGACGCACCTCCGGCAGATAGCAGTGCCACACCTCGTCGGTATATTCCGGCAGGACGATGCGGGCCTCTTCCTGCGTTCCGGTATGGTCAAAGAGGCACAGCTCGACCTTGTCGGCATGCGCTGAAAACAGCGCGAAATTGACCCCCTTGCCGTCCCAGCTGGAGCCGAGCGGAAACGGCATTCCCGGCCAAACCCGCGTCGATGCCATCACCTGTCCTTGTTTCCAGATCAAATGCCATCCCGGCGAAGCCGGGACCGACCGTCCCACCTATCCAACGGGTGGAAAAACGGATCCCGGCTTTCGCCGGGATGACGTCATCATGAGGCAGGGACAAGCCCGACAGCAAGCGCAACGACGCTCCTTCACTCCTCGGCGGTGAAGACAAGCACGCCGAGCGGCGGCAATTGCAGGCGCAGCGAGTAGGGGTGGCCGTGCATCGGGTGTGGGTCGGCGGCGAGGCCGCCGGCGTTGCCGACGCCGCTGCCGCCATAGATCTCGGCGTCGGTATTGATTCGCTCGCGGTAGTAGCCCGGCCGCGGCACGCCGATCCGGTAGTCATGGCGCGGCACCGGCGTGAAATTGCCCACGATCACCGCCAACTCGTGCGGGTCGCGGCTGCGCCGCATATAGGAGAGCACGCTTTCGGCGCCGTTGGCGGCGTCGATCCATGAGAATCCTTCGGGCTCGGCGTCAAGGAGGTGCAGCGCCGGTGTCTCACGGTAGAGCCGGTTGAGGTCGCGCACCAGGAGCTGCACCCCGGCGTGCAGTTCGTCGGCCAGGCACTGCCAGTCGAGCCCCCAATCGTGGTTCCACTCGCGCTCCTGGCCGAACTCGCCGCCCATGAACAGGAGCTTCTTGCCCGGGTGCGTCCACATGAAAGCGAAATAGGCGCGCAGATTGGCGAAGCGTTGCCAGCGGTCGCCCGGCATGCGGCCCAACAGCGAGCGCTTGCCGTGCACGACCTCGTCGTGCGACAGCGGCAGGATGAAGTTTTCGTGATAGGCGTAGAGGAGGCCGAAGGTCAGGTCGTTGTGATGGTATTTGCGGTGGATCGGATCCTTCGACATGTAGCTGAGCGTGTCGTGCATCCACCCCATGTTCCATTTGAAGCCGAAGCCGAGGCCGCCGACATAGACCGGCCGCGACACCATCGGCCAGGCCGTCGATTCTTCCGCGGCGGTGGTAGCGCCGGTGCCGTCGCCGAACACCAATTCGTTCGTCCGCCGCAGAAAGGCGATCGCGTCGAGGTTCTCGCGCCCGCCATAGATATTGGGGATCCACTCCCCCTCGTTGCGGCTGTAGTCGAGGTAGAGCATCGAAGCGACGGCGTCGACGCGCAGCCCGTCGATGTGATACTCGCGCACCCAATAGAGCGCGCTCGACAACAGGAAATTCGCCACCTCGCGGCGGCCGTAATTGTAGATGAGCGTGTTCCAGTCGCGGTGCAGCCCCTGGCGCGGATCGGCGTGCTCGTAGAGCGCGGTGCCGTCGAAATGCCCGAGCCCGTGCGCGTCGCTCGGGAAATGCCCCGGCACCCAGTCGAGCCACAGCCCCAGCCCGGCGGTGTGGCAGGAATCGACAAAGGCGCGGAAATCGTCCGGGCTCCCGTAGCGGGAGGTCGGCGCAAACAGCGAGATCGGCTGATAGCCCCAGGACCCGTCGAACGGGTACTCGGTCACCGGCAGCACCTCGATATGGGTGAAGCCGAGATCGGCGACATACGGCACCAGCTGCTCGGCCAGCTCGCGGTAGGTGAGATAACGACCGCCTTCCGCCAAGTTGCGGCGCCACGAGCCGAGATGCACCTCATAGATCGAGATCGGCGCCTCGCGCTCGTTGCGCCGCCAGCGCTCGCCCATCCAACCGGCGTCCTGCCAGATGTGGCGCGACGGCGCGGCGACGACCGAGGCCGTGCGCGGTGGCAATTCGGCGGCTTCGGCGTGCGGATCGGCCTTCAACGGCAAGGGCGTGCCGTCGGGCCCCAAGATCTCGTATTTGTAGACTTCTCCCGCCTTGAGGCCGGGCACAAATAATTCCCAGAAGCCGCCGGCATGGCGCCGGCGCATCGGTATCCGCCGGCCGTCCCAGAAGTTGAAGTCGCCGACGACGCTGACGCGGCGGCCATTGGGCGCCCATACGGCAAACGCGACGCCGTCGACGCCGTCATGGGTAATCGGGTGGGCGCCGAGCTTCTGGTAACTGGTAAGGTGATTGCCCTCGACCAGGAGATGCAGGTCGAGCTCGCCCAGCACCGGCGGGAAACCGTAGATGTCATCGAACTCGTGCCAGTGGTTTCCGTGGCGGGCGCGCAGCCGGTAGCGGAAGAAATCGTGGCAGCCCGGCATCGTCGCGACGAACAGGCCGGCGGGATGGATCTCTTTGCCGTCGGCGGCATGCTTGCCGCCGGCCCTCTCGACCACCGCCATCGCCTCGGCACCGGGCAGAAAGGCGCGCACGCACAGCCCGACCGAGGTGGCGTGCATGCCGAGGAAGGCAAACGGGTTGTCGTGCGTCCCGGCGGCGATGGCGACCACGTCGGGGCTAGGAGGGTAAGGCATCGCCGTCTTCTCCTTGTGTCGCCCCTGGACTTGTCAGGGAAGTTGCCGAGGAAGTTGCTGGCGAGCTTGCCGCCGCGCGCGCTGCCGCGGTCTCGACCTTGGCAAGGATGCGCAGGATCCCGTTGAGCGGGATGGCGACCCAGTCCGGCCGGTTCGCCAGTTCGTAATTGACCTCGTAGATGGCTTTTTCGAGCGTGAAAAAGTCGATCAGGGCCTTCGCCTGCAGCTTGTTCGCCGGGAATGCGAGGCAGCCCCGCATTTCCTTGCGATAGGCCGCGCGCAGCCCGTCGACGGCGCGCTGTCGCCAGGCGTCGGCCAGCTCCGCCATCCGCTGCAACGCCGCCGGCCGGGTTTCGCCGAGCTGGCGCACCGCGGTCGTCGCCGCATATTCGAACGAGCGGATCATGCCGGCGACATCGCGCAGCGGCGAGCTTTTCAACCGCCGCGAGGCCAGCGGGCGTGCCGGCTCGCCCTCGAAATCGATGATGTAGAAGTCGTTCTGCACGGCCAGCACCTGCCCGAGGTGAAGATCGCCGTGGTAGCGTGTCTTCAGCGCTTCGATGTCGTCGGGCGCCAGCAGCCGGATGCACGCCGACAGGCTCTCGTTCCGCTCGATCAGCGCGTCGGCCAGCTCGCGCACCGGGTCCGGCATGTCGGCGCGGCTGCGCCGCAGCCGCTCAAACATCAAGCCGGCCGATTGCTCCAGCTCCTCGCGCCAGCCCGCCAAATCCTCGGCGGTGATCGGCTCCGGCGCGAATGCCGGGTCGTCGACCGGCGCCGCCGCGAGCGCGCGGTGCATCTGCGCCAGGCGCAGCCCCAGCTGGCGCGACAGCGCGAGAAAGAAATGATCCGCCTCCGGGACGCCGGAGACCTGGCCCGGCGCCGCCGCCCCCGGAGCCTCCTGGTTCAAGACATGATCGAGGTGGCGCAGCAGATAGTCGAGCGCCAATGTCCAGCCGTCCCCCTGGTTGCGGACAAACCCGAACAGGACGCCGACCGCGCTGACGGCCGTGCTTGGCGCCTCGCCCGGGTCGGACGGCTCGGCCAATTCGAGGGTAGCCAGCAGCGGCGGCGTGTTGGCGAAGCCGGCATGCTCGGTCAGGAACCGGCTCATCTCGACCTCGGGATGCGGGCCCGCCTGCAGCCGCCGATACATTTTGAGGACGGCATACTCCTCGAACAGCACGGAGCTGTTCGACTGCTCGGCCCCGAGCCGGCGCACGACCAGCCGCTCCGGCGCCGGTGTCTCGGCAAACCGCGTCGTGCAGCGGCAGCGCAATTCCCAGGCGCCGCCGTCGGCACCGGCAAAGGGCACTCTCGCCTCGCCGGCGATGGCCTCGGCCAGCGCCAGCGCCAGGCCGTCCTGCGATAGGGCGTCGACGAGCGCACCCTCCTTGCGCGCCTGCCGCAGCTCGGCAAGCGTCGCCGGCAGCAGTGCCAGGCGCTGGTCGCTGCCGGACGGCGACCATATCGCCGCCAGCGGCAGGAAATAGCGCTGCCGCTCGCCGCTCGCCAGCACCGCCTCGACGACCTGCAACAGGAAAGTCGGCGGTTTCGCGTCCGCCGCCTCCGGTAGCGGGTTGGCGAGTTCGCCGTAGGCGACGATTCGAGCCGGCCTCAGCCGCTGGTCCTTGGCGCCAAACCACCGCGTTCGCGGCAGGAACCCCGGCACCACCTCGCGCTCGAACTGCGGCAGGTTGTGATGCGTGAACAGATCGCGCCAGCCCTGCGGCATCACCAATGTCACGAATTCGGGCGGCTGCGCCTGCAGCATCGCCGCGATTTCCGTCGCCGTCTGCGGCGCCAGCTCGAACCAGAAGAAGCTGTGGCCCTGCAACGTCAGCAGGTACGGCTGCTCGCCGATGGGCGGAAACTCGGCGCGCCCCAGCACCTCGAGGACGTGGCGGCCGCGGAATTCCGCGAGGTCCAACTCGACCGCCTGCGCGCCGCGCGCCAGGTTGGCGACGACAAGGATGATCTCGTCCTGCCATTCGCGCAGATAGGCCAGCACCTTGCGGTTCGACGGGTAGAGCAGCCTGAGGCTGCCGCGGCCCAGCGCACGGCGGCTGAGGCGCGCCGCGATCAGCCGCTTCGTCCAATTGAGCAGCGATGAGGGCGAGCGCGCCTGCGCCTCGACATTGACGGCCTCGAAGCCGTAGACCGGGTCCATGATCGGCGGCAGATAGAGGGTCGCAGGGTCGGCGCGCGAGAAGCCGCCGTTGCGGTCGAAGCTCCATTGCATCGGCGTCCGCACGCCGTCGCGGTCGCCGAGGAAGACGTTGTCCCCCATGCCGATCTCGTCGCCGTAATAGAGCACAGGGGTACCCGGCATCGACAACAGCAGGCCCTTCAACAGCTCGATCTTACGGCGGTCGTTCTCCATCAGCGGCGCCAGGCGCCGGCGGATGCCGAGGTTGATGCGGGCGCGGCGGTCGGCGGCGTAATAATTCCACAAGTAGTCGCGCTCGCGGTCGGTGACCATTTCGAGCGTCAGCTCGTCGTGGTTGCGCAGGAACACCGCCCACTGGCACGGCGCCGGGATCTCCGGCGTCTGGCGGATGATGTCGGTGATCGGATGCCGGTCCTCCGTCGCGACCGCCATGTAGATGCGCGGCATCAGCGGGAAATGGAACGCCATGTGGCACTCGTCGCCGGCGCCGAAATATTGCAGCACGTCTTCCGGCCACTGGTTGGCCTCGGCCAGCAGCATGCGGTCGCCGTACCGGCAATCCATCTCCCGGCGCAGCCGGCGCAGGATCTCGTGGGTTTCCGGCAGGTTCTCGTTGTTGGTGCCCTCGCGCTCGATCAGGTAGGGCACCGCATCGAGCCGCATGCCGTCGACCCCGAGGTCGAGCCAGAAGCGCATCACGTTGGCGATCGCCCGGAACACCCTCGGATTGTCGAAATTGAGGTCGGGCTGGTGCGAATAGAAGCGGTGCCAGTAATAGGCCTGCGCCTCCGGATCCCAGGCCCAGTTCGACTTCTCGGTGTCGAGGAAGATGATGCGGGTCTCGAGGAATTTCTGGTCGGTGTCGCTCCACACGTAGAAATTGCGCCATGGCGAGCCGCGCGGCGCGCGCCTTGCCCGCTGGAACCAGGGATGCTGGTCGGAGGTATGGTTGACGACCAGCTCGGTGATGACGCGCAAGTTGCGGCGATGTGCCTCGCGCACGAAGGCCTTGAAGTCGGCCATGCGGCCATAGGCCGGGTGGATGCTCTTGTAGTCGGCGATGTCGTAGCCGTCGTCGCGCAGCGGCGACGGGTAGAACGGCAGCAGCCACAGCGCGGTGACGCCGAGATCCTGCAGGTAGTCGAGCTTCTGCGTCAGCCCATGGAAATCGCCGATGCCGTCATTGCTCGAATCGAAGAACGCCTTGACGTGCAGCTGATAGATGACCGCGTCCTTGTACCACAGCGGATCGCCGATCTGCGGCAACGCGACCGGCGCGGCGCCCGGCAGCAGGGCGCTGACAGCATCATCGGGAGGGGTCATCAGCGATCGACAGGCAGCAGATGCAACAGCAGTGCCGGGTTGTGGTGCGGGTCGAGGCTCACGAAGTGGCGGTCGCCACGCCAGGAATAGATATGTCCGCTAAACGCCTCCTCAACCGAAAACTCGCGGTCGTACGCAATCCCCCACTCGCCGAGCGGCAGCACGATGTCGCCGGCGTGCAGCCCGAATGGGTCGAGGTTGACCGCGACGACGACGATGTTGTCGCCGCTCTCGCTGACTTTCGCATAGGCCAGGATGTTGGGGTCGGGGCAGTCGAGAAAGCGCAGGTTGGCCAATTCTTGCAACGCCGGGTTATCGCGGCGGAAACGGTTGAGGATCGCGATGTCGCGCTTGATGTTACCGGGCCTGTCCCAGTCCCACACCTTGTATTCGTATTTCTCGGAGTGGAGATACTCCTCGCGGTCCGGAATGGCGGTGTTCTCGCATAATTCGAAGCCGTTGTAGATGCCGTAGGACGGTGACAGCGTCGCCGCGAGCACCAGCCGGATGCGGAACGCCGGGCGGCCGCCCTGCTGCAGGAAGACCGGCAGGATGTCCGGCGTGTTGGTGAAGAAATTCGGCCGGAAATAGTCGCTGCCCTCGCCCTGCGTCAACTCGGTCAGGTATTCAGTCAACTCGCTCTTGCTGTCGCGCCAGGTGAAATACGTGTAGGACTGGCTGAACCCGAGCTTGGCCAGCGCCCGCATCATCTTGGGCCTGGTAAAGGCTTCCGAGAGGAAGACGGTTCCGGGATCGCGTGCCTTTACCTCGCGGATCAGCCATTCCCAGAACGGCAGCGGCTTGGTGTGCGGGTTGTCGACGCGAAAGATCCGCACCCCTTGATCGACCCAGAACAGCACCGTGTCGCGAAGCTCGGTCCACAGCCCCTCGCGATCGGGGTTGTAGAAATCGACGTTGACGATGTCCTCGTACTTCTTCGGCGGGTTCTCGGCGTGCTTGATCGAGCCGTCAGGCCGGTATTCGAACCAGCGCTTGTGCTCCTTGACCCAGGGGTGGTCGGGGGCGCACTGGATCGCGAAATCGAGCGCCACCTCGATGCCGAGCTCGGCGGCTGCGGCGACAAAGCGGCGGAAATCGTCGAGCGTTCCGAGTTCGGGGTGAACCGCGCGGTGGCCACCCTCGGGCCCGCCGATCGCGTAGGGGCTGCCGGGATCGCTCGGCATCGCGACGACCGCGTTGTCGCGGCCCTTGCGGTTCTCACGGCCGATGGGGTGGATCGGCACGAGGTAGACGACGTCGAAGCCGAGCGCCGCAACGTCGGACAGCCGATCGATGCAGTCGTCGAAGGTGGCGCTCTTCCCGGGGATCCTGCCCTGGCTGCGCGGAAACATCTCGTACCATGCCGAGAACCGCGCCTCCGGCCGGTCGACGACCATGTCCAGCGTGCGCGCATAGCGCACCCGATCGCGGCGATCGTCGTTGCGCGCCATCAGCCGCCGCAGCTCCGGGGACAGCAGGAGATTCCCGCGCCGCTCGTTGTCGGCGCCGGCGGCACCGTCGAGCAGCGCCCGCATCGCCGCCGCGTCCTCGCTCTGCGCATGGTGCAAGGCGCCGCGCACCAGCCACTCGCCCTCGACCAGTTCGAGGCCGACATCCTGACCAGCGTCGCGCTTCTTCGCAAAGTCGTCGCACCAGCTGGCGAAGCGGTCGGTCCACGCCTCGATCGTGTAATGCCAGACGCCGACGCGGTCGGGCCGGAAAACTCCCTGCCAGCGATCGTTCTCGACCAGGCCGAGCGGCGCCTCCTGCCACGCCTCGTTCTCAGCCTCGTCCTCATGGGCGTAGCGCAACACGGCCGCGATGCGGTCGTGGCCGTCGCGCAGCAGGTCGGCGGCGACCGCGATTGCCTCGCCGACGATCCGCTTCGCCGGGAAGCGCCCGCCATCGATCTCGGGCCTGACGTTTTCGATCAGGATGCGCGCCTCGGCATCCCACGCCGCGTGGTGCCGCGGCTGGCGCTGGGCGGTCGGGCGAGCGGCAATCTCGAGCCGCCGCACCGGCGGCAAGGTCGCGCGCAGCACCTTGACCTCGAACGGCGCCACGTCGAGATGGCGCGGCCCCGGCCGCTGCTCGCCGCCCGACAGCATTTCGCACCACGCCAGGCGGTCGCCCAGATAGCCGAGCTCGGCGGTCGCGAGCAGGGCTTTAACATCGACCTCGCGCGACTGCGCGTCATGCGTATTGACGAGGGTCAGCGCCCGCTCGCCGCTGTGCTCGCTCTCGCGCAAGAGCGCGACCAGCGGATCGCCGGGCGGCGTCAGCCACAACTGCCGCCCCTCCTGGTTGAGCGCCGGCACTGCGGCTTTCAGCCGATTGGTCGCCGCCACGAACGACGCCAGATCGAAACGCGCTGGCTCGGCCTCGTTTGGTAAGGCGGGCGTCGCTCCAGCCGCGTCGCCATTGCCGCCAGCGACCGGCCGCGACCACCCGTATTCGAACCCCATCGGCATCAGCACGCCGGTCGAAAACGCGGCGGCGAAGGCATAGGCCTGCCGGTAGCGCGCCTCGAGCTGGTCTTCGCCAAAACCGGCGCCCAGCAGCTCGCCGACGAGCCGCTCGCCGCCGTCTTCGGGAAACCCGATCGACGGCGCGATATGGCGGTAGCGCTGGTACTGCTCAATGAGCCAAGGGTTGCGGAAATCCCACCACCTGGCGTTGTTGAACAGGTAGTCGAAGCCGCAATCGGCGAGCGCCAGGATCGCCTCCTCCGGCAACCCCGGCGTCTCGGCACAGAACAGCACCCCGGACGCAACCGACTTCGTCTCGGCGACCAAGTCATGCCAGAAATCCGGGGGTGCACGGTCGACGCCGCGGCAGCGAAAGCCGCCGACGCCGGCGGCGGCGGCACGGCGTGCGGCCTCTCCCAATCGCGGACCCGATTGCGCCGGGGCTGCACCGTCCTCGACCCGCAGATCGAGGACGATCCGCAGGCCCAGGTCGGCGCCGGCGGCGGCCAACTCGCGCAGAACGCGCTCGCGGCCGTTGTCGGCTCGATTGCCGGCCCGGCGATTTTCCGCCGGCAGATCGGCGACCGCGGCGCCGCTCAGACCGACCGCGTTGAACGCCATCGCCGCGGCATGCGCCAGCGTGTCGCTCCACTCGGCGCCCAAGTCGACAGCACTGCTGCCTACACCGCTGCTGCGGCCGCGTCGCCGCGCCGGCAGCTCGGCCGGCAGCTCGAGTGTCGCAGGCAGATCGTAAATTCGCAGGCCTTCGGTCATGGACCGGCGCGCGCCCCCCGCTCGCCATGAATAACCGGCCGCCGATCAAGACGCGGGCACGAATAGGCCCGGCTTGATCGGCGGCACCGAGAACGCCGCATTCGACCGACCATGACGCCGATTTCTCGGACTGCACCACCGATGCGATGACCCGGGAGTGCATCGGTGACCGCGGCATAGCGTTCCGCCGCGCGGAATTGCGTATGGCAGCAGGAGCGGGATCGGCGGGGTCCGCTCCTCACGCGGCTCTCGCCGCGCCCGTCATAGAAGGCCATGTGTCAAACGGTAAAGCTGATCTGCGGTTCCAGAAAAAAACCGTCACCGCACAGCCACAATCTCCACCCCGCCGCGCGCGACAACGACGGGGCAGCGTCACGACTCGATCATTGTCATCGCCGCCAAAGTTTACGGCGGGATGACATGAGAGGAGGGATCTACAACACCACCTCGACCAGGAACGGCCCCGGTGTCGCGATGCCTTCGGCGAAGCGCCGATTGAAGGCGTCCATGTCGGTGACGCGGGCGCCCGGGACGCCAAGGCTCTTGGCGAGCCCGACCCAGTCGATGTCGGGGTGCCCGAGATCAAGCATGTCGAGTGCCTTGCGGCCCGGATTGCCGGCGCCGACATTGGCCAGCTCGCCCTTCAGGATCTGGTAGGTGCGGTTGGAGAACAACACGGTGGTGACGTCGAGCGCCTCGCGCGCCTGCGTCCACAAGGCCTGCACCGTGTACATGGCGCTGCCGTCGGCCTGCAGCGCGACGACCTTGCGGTCGGGGCAGGCGACCGCGGCGCCGGTCGCGAGCGGCGGCCCCAATCCGATCGAGCCGCCCATGTTGGAGAGCCAATCGTGCGGGTTGGCCGCCTTGGTCGGCGCAAAAAAGCCACGGCCGGTCGTCACCGCCTCGTCGGTGACGATGGCGTTCTCAGGCAAAAGCGCGCCGATCGACTGGCCGAGCGCCTCCGAGGTGATCGCTCCCGAGGCCGGGCGCGGCCGCTCGTCGTTGACGACCGGCGTCGGCGTCGCTGCGGCGCCAACCTCCTCGCACAGCATGTCGAGCGCCGCGATCAGATCCTCGTCGGGTCGCGCCAGCACGTGGCCCTGGCAGCCTTCCGGCGTCAGCTGGCTCGGCTTGTCGGGATAGGCGAAAAACGCCACCGGCATCTTCGCCCCGACCAGGATGACGTGCTTGAGGCCCGCCAGCACCTTCAGCGCCTGGTCGACGACATAGGGGATTCGGTCGACCGAGACGCGCCCGCGGCCGCGCTGCGTGCGGGCATTCGAGCCCTGTGCGATCACCCGGGCGCCGGTCCTGGCGGCGATCTTGCCGGCCAAGGCCAGCCCGTCCGCGCGCACCGCCCGCCCGGTCACGAGAATGAGGGTCGGCTCGCCGGATCGCAGCACATCCGCCGCCGCCCGCACCGCCTGCGGCGAAGGCGCCGCCGGCCGCGCCGGCGGCGCCACCAGGGCGGGGCCCGAGCCCTCGTTCCACGCCGTGTCGGCCGGCAGGATCAACGTCGCGATGCGTCCAGGGGGCGTCCGCGCCGCGGCAATGGCCAAGGCGCCGTCGGCGGCGATCGCCTTGGCGTTCGGCGAAGTCTTGACCCAGTGCGAGCTGGGCCGCGCCAGGCCTTCGATGTCGGAGGTGAGCGGCGCGTCGTATTGCCGGTGGTACGTCGCATGGTCGCCGACGATGTTGACCATGCCGCTCATCGCCTTGTTGGCGTTGTGGATGTTGGCTAGTCCGTTGGCGAGGCCGGGGCCGAGATGCAGGAGCGTCGCGGCCGGGTTGTCGGTCATCCGGTAGTAGCCGTCCGCCGCCCCGGTCACGACGCCTTCAAAAAGCCCGAGCACGCAGCGCATGCCGTCGACCCGGTCGAGCGCCGCCACGAAATGCATCTCCGAGGTGCCGGGATTGGCGAAGCATACATTGACGCCACCGCCTACCAGCGTCCGCACCAGGCTTTCCGCACCGTTCATCGCAAGATCTCCCGATCTCTCACGCCCCGTAGGCAATGTCCGTCCCGCATCCTGCCGGCAGCGACCTCTGCCAGCAAGGGCACCATCATCCCATGCGATTGCCGCGCAGCGACCTTACAGCGCCCTTATGTTGAGCGGCAGCGCGCTCGACTAGCGGTTCGGGCTCAGCACGGCGCGCGGCACCGCCGTCGGCCGTTGTCTTGGTTAAGAGATGCAGAGCGGAGGCCGCATGCGGTTATCGACTGGGATTGCCTTGTTGTTCGTGGCGACGGCTTGTGCCGGGACGGCCAACGCCCAGAGCTTCAACTGTCGGCGTGCCTATTTTGCCGACGAGAAAATGATCTGCGCCAGACCGGAGCTGGCGCAGCTCGACAACCAATTGGCGGCCGTGTTCGGCCGCGCCATCGGCCGGCTGTCGCCCTCGGAGCGGGCGGCGTTGGAAAATCGCGAAACCCGGTGGGTGATCGGCCGCCGCAAGTGCGGCAGCGATGTCGCCTGCATCGCCCAGCATTACCGCAGCCGCATCGAGCAGCTATCGCAGCTGGCGGGTCGCGGCCGCCCCGAGGAAGCACCCCCAAGCGCCGCTGCTGCAGCGGCGCCGGCACCGCCGGCGAGCGAGAAGCAGCCAGCGCCGCGAAAAGCGCGAACGACGGTGCGGACGG
>JBLMXS010000319.1:0-3769 GCA_050257895.1 Thiohalocapsa sp. | reverse complement strand
CATTCCGCGACTGATACCGTTGACAAATGGGTCCATGCCTCCGCAGGGACCTGATGGGGAGCGGATGCGGTCAGGGAATTGGCGTCGCCCTCCCGTTATTCCGTCTTTTTGGCCGCTTCGGCGGTCTCGCCGGGGTGGAAGTCGAGCGAGACGCCGTTCATGCAATAGCGCTGGCCGGTCGGCGGCGGGCCGTCGTCGAAGACGTGCCCCAAATGGCCGCCGCAGCGATGGCAGTGCACCTCGGTGCGGGTCATGAAAAAGCTGCGGTCGGTCGTGGTCTCGATCGCGCCGTCGAGCGGCGCGAAGAAGCTCGGCCACCCGGTGCCGCTGTTGAACTTGGCGGCGGCGTCGAACAGCGGCTCGCCGCAGCCGGCGCAATGGTAGATGCCGGGGGCGTACTGCTTGTCCAAGGGGCTGGTGCCGGCCCGCTCGGTGCCGTGCTCGCGCAATACATGGTAGGCAGCGGGGCTCAGCCGCCGGCGCCACTCCTCCTCGCTGAGCGCGACCTCGAAATTCTTGTCGGATTCGTGAGAGTGCTGCCCCCTGCCGGTCAGGCGGCCGAGAAAACCTTCTGCCATAGCGCTCATCCGCGGCGGTTGTGTGCGCCAACTATATCGCGCCGGCAGCCTCCAAGGGGAAGGGGGAGCGCAACACCGGGTGCGAGTCGGGGGGTCAGTGCACCTGCTCGCCGACGCTCGGTACCGGCCGCAGCAATTCGGCGGTCGAACGGGCAATCCAGCACCACACGACGCAGGTCAGCTCGTCGTCGCCTTCGCGCAGCCGCTCCGCCTCGCGCTCGGCGATCGCCGCCGCCTCGTTGCCGTGACGCCGCACCAGGAGGAGCGCGGCCTCCCAGATCTTGCGTTCATTGGTCATCAGATCGTTCGTCATCACCCTGATAAATCCTGCGGCGTTGGGTTGGTTCCCGCAAAACCGCCAGCGCCTGGGGCGGCGCCCCTCCCTGTCCAATATCTTGTTGTCTGTCGCTTTCGATATACTGCATCCAGCTTGAACCGAGGGCAAGCCCCCCTATAATCGCATTCATGGCCGATTTGTTCGACAGTCTCCCGGCTATCGCCGACAGCTATTCCGCGAAGGACATCGAGGTCCTCGAAGGGCTGGAGCCGGTGCGCCGGCGACCCGGCATGTATGTCGGCGGCACCGACGAGCGGGCCTTGCACCATCTCGTCGCCGAGGCGCTCGACAACGCAATGGACGAGGCGGTCGCCGGCTTCGCCACCCGCATCGAATTGGAGCTCGATGCCGCCGGCCAAGTCACGGTGCGCGACAACGGCCGCGGTATCCCGGTCGACCCGCATCCGCGCTTCCCCGACAAGTCGGCGCTCGAAATCATCCTGACGATGCTGCACTCCGGCGGCAAGTTCGGCGGCGATGCCTACCGCACTTCGGGCGGCCTGCACGGCGTCGGCGTCTCGGTCGTCAACGCGCTGTCGGACAGGCTCGAGGTCGAGGTGGCGCGCGACCGCCGGCTGTGGCGGCAGCGCTACCGCCGCGGCGTGCCGGAGGGGGCGCTGGAGGATTGCGGGCCGGTGCACAACCGCCGCGGCACGACCTTGTCGTTTCATCCCGACCCGGAAATCTTCGGCGAGGCGGCGTTCCGCCCGGCGCTGCTCTACCGCCTGGCACGCTCGAAGGCCTACCTGTTCCGCGGCGTCGAGATTCGCTGGCGCTGCGATCCGGCGGTGCCGCGGCCGGACGGCGTGCCGCAGGAGGCGCGGCTGCACTTCCCCGGCGGGCTCGGCGATTTTCTCGCGGCAAGCCTCGAAGGGCATGCGCTGTTGACGCCGAAGCCGTTCATCGGCCAGGCCGAGCTTCCGGCCGGCGAGCCCGGCGGCCAGCCGGGCGGCAATGTCGAATGGGCCGTGGTATGGGCCGAGGACGAGGACGAGGCGTTCTGCCACTCCTATTGCAACACGATCCCGACCCCCGAGGGCGGCACGCACGAAGCAGGGCTGCGCAACGCGCTGACGCGCGGCATCAAGGCCTATGCCGAGCTGGTCGGCAACCGCCGGATCGCGCAGGCGACCGCCGACGACGTCAGCGCCGGCGCCGCGATGCTGCTGTCATTGTTTATGCGCAACCCGCAATTCCAAGGCCAGACGAAGGAGCGCCTCGCTTCGGCGGAAGCGACACGGCTCGTCGAGAACGCGGTGCGCGACCATTTCGACCACTGGCTGGGCGCCGACCCGACCACCGGCAAGGCGCTGCTCGACCGCATCGCCGAACGCGCCGAGGAGCGCGCGAAGCGGCGGCAGCAGAAGGAGATGGCGCGCAAGAGCGCGACGCGCAAATTGCGCCTGCCGGGCAAGCTTGCCGACTGCACCCGCGACACCGCCCAAGGCACCGAGATCTTCCTCGTCGAGGGCGACAGCGCCGGCGGCTCGGCGAAGCAGGCGCGCGACCGCGAGACCCAGGCGATCCTGCCGCTTCGGGGCAAGATCCTCAACGTCGCCAGCGCCTCGGCCGACAAGATGCGCGCCAACCAGGAACTCTCCGACCTCGTGCTGGCGCTCGGCTGCGGTAGCGGCGCCCATTACCGCGGGGAGGCGCTGCGCTACGAGCGCGTCATCATCATGACCGACGCCGATGTCGACGGCGCGCATATCGCCTCGCTGCTGATGACGTTTTTCTTCCGCGAGATGCCGAAGCTGGTCGACGAGGGCCATTTGTTCCTGGCGTTGCCGCCGCTCTACCGGCTGACCCAGGGCGAGCTGACGCTCTATGCGCGCGACGATTCGCATCGCGAGGAATTGCTGGCCACCCAGTTCAACGGCCGCGGCAAGGTCGAGATCAGCCGCTTCAAGGGGCTCGGCGAGATGCCGGCGCGCTATCTGAAGGCGACGACGATGGATCCGGCGCAGCGCACCTTGCTGCGCGTGACGTTGCCGGAGCCGGCCGATCCCGCCGCAATCGAGACCGCGCAGGAAGCCCGTGCGCGCACAATGCAGCTGGTCGAGGCGCTGATGGGCCGCCGCCCCGAACTGCGCTTCGCCTACATCCAGAAAAACGCCCGCTTCGCCCGCGACCTCGACGTGTAGCGACAGCCGTCGTCGGATAAGCCCCTCACCCCGGCCCTCTCCCCGCATGCGGGGAGGGGGAGAGGCTGCGGCGCCGGCGGCATCTCAGCCCCTCGCCCCGCGCCAGCGGGGAGAGGGAAGGCCCACGCGAAGCGTGGGAGGGTGAGGGGCGGAGCGGAGGCTACTTACGGTCCCAGTAGTCGGCGGCGGCCGGGAAGAGCGGGGTGACGCGGGTCGCCTGCGGCGTGCCCTCGAGCGTGTCGGCGGCGGCCCGCCAGACGGCATAATGCGGCGCGGCGCGATGCGCCTCGAGTGCCGCCTCGTCGCGGTAGACCTCGTAGAAATAATAGACGTTGGGGTCCTCTTGGTCGTGCAGCACGTTGAATCGCAGGCAGCCCTCTTCGTCGCGCTCCGAGCCCAGCGCATCGTGCTCGATCGCCTTGAGGAAGCGCTCGCGCCCCTCCGGCTTGACCCGCACCTTCACCCATATCGCGAGCATTTTTCCCTCCCATCGACAGCAGCAATTTCATTGTCACCCCGGCGTAGGCCGGGGTCCATGTCCGGCATGGATACCGGCTTCCGCCGGTATGACAAGGTGGTTTATCGGATCTCGGACCGCCAGCGTGCCGCCGGGATTGCCGGCAATCCGGTTACGCTTCGAGCGGCGGCTGGGCGGCGGCGGCGTGGCCGGCGATGTAGCCCTGGCAGGTGGCGCGGGCAAGGCCGTGCTG
>JBLMXS010000318.1:0-6476 GCA_050257895.1 Thiohalocapsa sp. | reverse complement strand
GCCAACATGACATTGCTGCTGGTGGCCTTGCTCGGCCAGCATCCCGCCACCGTCACCTGGGGCGGTCTCGCCTACAATTTGTTCTGGGTCACGCTCGGCAACATCGTCGCCGGCACCGGGTTCATGGGCCTCGGGTACTGGGCGATGTCGCGTCCTGCGCCCGAACCGGCTCCCGTCGGCCTCGCCTCCCCCGCAGAATGACGGCAGGCGCGGCAATGCAGAATGACGCTTTCGGCTTCAGCGACGCGCAGAAGCAGTATCTCGAAGGCTTTATGCGCGGCGTCGCGGCGCGCCACGGGATCGCGCCAGGGCCGCGTTCGGCGCCGCCGGCCGAAGCGGGCAGCCCCGGCGACCTCCCCGCCGATATCCACCATGCGGCGCAGGACCGCTTTCTGGTGGCCGGCCGCAAGCTGACACCGGAAGAGGAGGCAAAGCGCCGCCAGCACCCGCTCGACCAGTGGGACGAGATCGTCGCCGACGCCGACGCCGGGCGGTTCCCCAAGGGCACCGACATCTTCCTCCGCAAGTTCTTCGGGCTGTTCTATGTGGCGCCGGCGCAGAACGCCTTTATGTGCCGGCTGCGCATCCCGAACGGCATCCTCGAGACGCACCAGGCGCGGGCGGTTGCCGCGATCGCCGAGCGCCATGCCGGCGGCACCGCCGACGTAACGACGCGCGCCAACCTGCAACTGCGCGAGATCAGGGCGGAAAGCACCATCGAGGTTCTGACTGCCTTGCAGGATTGCGGGCTCACCTCGCGCGGCGCCGGCGCCGACAACGTCCGCAACATCACCGGCAGCCCCCTTGCCGGCATCGATCCGCAGGAACTGATCGACACCCGCCCCTTTGCACGCGCGCTGCACCACCACATCCTCAATCACCGCGAGCTCTACGGGCTGCCGCGCAAGTTCAACATCGCCTTCGACGGCGGGGGCTCGGTCAGCGTTCTGGCCGACACCAACGACATCGGCTTCATGGCGGCATCGGTCCCGGGCGATGCGACGGCCGCAGGGGGCCTTGCCGAAGGGGTCTATTTCCGGCTGCTGCTGGGCGGCGTCACCCGTCACGGCGATTTCGCGCGCGACGCCGGCGTGCTCGTCAGGGCGGCCGATTGCGTGCGGGTGGCGGTCGCGGTGGTGCGCGTCTTCATCGCCCATGGCGACCGCACCGACCGGGAACGGGCGAGGCTCAAATACCTGCTCGACGATTGGGGGGTCGACCGTTTCCTTGCGGAGGTCGAGCGCGAGCTGGGTCAGATATTGCCGCGCCTGCCGCTCGGCGCCTGCCGACCGCGCGGAACGCTGCGCAAGCACGGCCATGTCGGCGTCCACCAGCAGCGCCAGCCGGGGCGCAATTATATCGGGGTCGTCCTGCCGGTCGGACGGCTGACGGGGGCGCAATTGCGCGGCCTCGCCGACATCGCCGCTCGGTTCGGCAGCGGCACGTTGCGGCTGACGGTGTGGCAGAACCTGGTGATCTCCGACATCGCCGACGACGATGTCGCGACGGCCGAGGCGGCGATCGCCGGGCTCGGCCTTGGCACCACGGCGAGCGGGGTACGCGGCGGCATCGTCGCCTGCACCGGCAATACCGGCTGCAAATTCGCTGCGACCGACACCAAGGGCGCCGCGCTGCGGCTCGCCGACCATCTCGACCGGCGGCTGGCGCTCGCGGAGCCGGTCAACATCCATCTGACCGGCTGCCCCAATTCCTGCGCGCAGCATTACGTCGGCGATATCGGGCTGCTCGGAAAGCGGCTCGGCGACGAGATGATCGAAGGTTACGCGGTGCTGCTCGGTGGCGGCGGCGACAGCGAGCGCGCCCTTGCCCGCGAGATCTACCCCGATGTTGCCGCGGACGAGGTGGCGATCGTGGTCGAGCGCATGCTGCGCGGCTTTCTCGCGCACCGCCAGCCGCAGGAAAGTCTGCAAGCCTTTGCGGCGCGCCATTCGGTTGAAGGCCTGCGCGCGCTGTTCGACGCCACCACGTTGCCGGATCCGGATTGATGCTCGCGCCGCCGCCGCCGCCGACCCTGCCGGCAGTGCCGCCATTGCCGGAGACGGCGCCGTTCACGCCGGCGCAGCGTGCCTGGCTCGACGGCTGGCTCGCCGGGTTTTGCGCGACGCCGGCGCCCGCGCCTCCGGTCGCGCTGCCACTGCCCGCCGAGACGGCATCTGCCGCAGCAGCAGGCGAACCGGGCGATCTGCCGCGCGATCTGCCGTGGCATGACATGAGCCTGCCGCTCGACGAGCGCCTCGCGCTGGCGGCGGGACGGCCGCTGCCGCAGCGGCTGATGGCGGCGATGGCGCAGCAGGATTGCGGCCAGTGTGGCTATCTCTGCGACAGCTATGCCGCGGCGATCGCCGACGGCAGCGAGCGCAGCCTGGTGCGCTGCGTTCCCGGCGGCCGCGAGACCGCGCGGGCGCTCAAGGAATTGCTGGCGGAGGGCGGGCTCTCTCTGCCAGCCGCGCCGCGGCCGGCTGCTGCCATGCCGGCGCCGCAGCCGCCGGGCACGACAAGCGAGGTGGCGGCGGCGCCGCTCGCCTCAGCGATCGTGCTCAACCGCGCCGGATCGCAAAAGGAGACGCGGCATCTAATGTTCGACCTGGCCGGCACCGGCCTCGCCTATGAGGTCGGCGACGTGCTCGGCGTGCAGCCGGAGAACTGCCCGCAAACGGTCGCGGCGGTCATCGCGCTGCTCGGCGCCTGTCCGGACGACGCGGTCGATTGCCCCGACGGCACCAGGAAGCCGCTCCACGAAGCGCTGCTGCGCTGCTGCGACATCGCGCGGGTCGGCGACGAAGCGGTCGAGGTATTGGCGTCGCGGGCGCCCGACCTTAACGAGTCGCAGCGGCTGCAGGCGCTGGCCGAAGGCTATCCCGGGGCGGAGCCGGAAGGGGCCGACCTGCTCGAGCTGTTGCAGACCTTCCGGTCGGCGCGGCCGCCGGTGCAGGAGCTGGTGTCGGCCTTGGCGCCGTTGCAGCCGCGGCTTTATTCGATCGCGTCATCGCCGAAGCTCGCTGGCACGGCGGTCGACCTGACGGTGGCTACGGTGCGCTACGAGAGGCGCGGCCGCAGGCGCAGCGGCGTCGCCTCCGGCTACCTTGCCGACCGCGTCGCGATCGGCAGCGCCGTGCCGGTCTTCATCCGCAAGGCGCACGATTTCCGGCTGCCGGACGATGACGACATGCCGCTGGTGATGATCGGGCCCGGCACCGGCATCGCGCCGTTTCGCGCCTTTCTGCAGGAGCGTCTGGCGCGCGGCGCGCGCGGCCGCAACTGGCTGTTTTTCGGCGACCAGCGGCGCGCTTGCGACTTCCTCTACGAGGAAGAGCTGATGCAGTTCCGCCGCGCCGGTCTGCTCGACGAGCTGGAGGTGGCGTTTTCGCGCGACCAGCCGGAGCGGATCTACGTGCAGCAGCGGATGCGCGAGCGCGGCCGCGACCTGTGGGGTTGGCTCGAGGAGGGGGCGCGGCTCTGCATCTGCGGCGCCGCCCAGATGGCGCGCGACGTCGACGCCGCGCTGGCCGCCATCATCGCCCGCCAGGGCGGCATGACCACCGCCGCCGCCAAGGCCTATCTGGCCGCCATGCTCCGCGACAAGCGCTACCTGCGCGACGTTTATTAGACCAGCGAAGCTCGGGCATGACGAGGCATGTCGACTGTCAAGCGGCGCTGGCGGTCTGTGCGAGCGGGAAGCGGATGCCGGAATCATGCAGGTGGCAGGCGGCAAAGTGGCCGGGGCTCACCTCCCGCAAGGCCGGCACCTCGCTGCGGCAGCGCGCCATCGCATAGGGGCAGCGCTGGTGGAAATGGCAGCCGGCCGGCGGGTTGATCGGGCTCGGCACGTCACCCGAAAGGATGATGCGCTTGCGCCCCTTGGCGTGCGCCTTGGGAATCGGCACCGCCGACAGGAGCGCCTCGGTGTAGGGATGCAGCGGCGTCTCGAACAGGCTCTGGCGGTCGGTCATCTCGACGATCCGCCCGAGATACATCACCGCGACGCGATGGCTGATGTGCTCGACCACCGCCAGGTCGTGGGCGACGAACAGATAGGAGAGGCCGAGCTCGTCCTGCAGGTCGATCAGGAGGTTGATGATCTGCGCCTGGATCGACACGTCGAGCGCCGAGACCGGCTCATCGCCGACGATCAGTTCGGGGTTGAGCGCCAGGGCGCGGGCGATGCCGATGCGCTGACGCTGGCCGCCCGAGAACTCGTGCGGGAAGCGGCTCGCCACCTCGGGCCGCAGCCCGACCCGCTCGAACAGATGGGCGACGCGCTCGCGGCGCTCTACGGCCGTCCCGACCCGGTGGATGACGAGCGGCTCGCCGACGATCTCGCCGGCCGACATGCGCGGATTGAGCGAGGCGTAGGGGTCCTGGTAGATCATCTGCATGCGCCGGCGATAAGGCAGCATCGCGGCGGGCGCGAGATCGGTGATGTCGACGCCGTCGACGACGATGTGGCCGGCGGTCGGCTCCAAGAGCTTCAACAGCGTGCGGCCGACCGTCGACTTGCCGCAGCCGCTTTCGCCGACCAGGCCCAGCGTCTCGCCGCTCTTGATCTCGAATGAGACGCCGTCCACCGCATAAACGTGGGCGGAGACACGCGAGAGCAGGCCGGTGTGGATCGGAAAATGCTTTTTGAGGTCGCGCACCTCAAGGAGCGGCAGCGGCTCCGTCATTTGCTGGCGCCCAGCAGCTGCTCGGCATGCCAGCAGGCGACCCAGTGGCCGGGCCGGTGCTCCGCCAGCGGCGGGAAGGCGAGCTGGCAGTCCTCGGTGGCGAAGCCGCAGCGGGGCGCGAAGGTGCAGCCGCGCGGCAGGTCGGCCAGCGAAGGGACCATGCCGCGGATCTCGTTGAGCCGAGCCCGCCGCGCATTGCTCCGCGCCGCCGCCTCGAGGTTGGGCAACGAGCCGAGCAGGCCTTTCGTGTACGGGTGCATCGGCTGGTCGAACAGCTCGTCGGCGCTGGCCTCTTCGACCTTGCGGCCGGCATACATGACGATGACTCGGTCGGCGTTCTCGGCGACGACGCCCATGTCGTGCGTGATGAGGACGATGGCGGTGCCGGTCGTCTCCTGCAATTCGCGCATCAATTCGAGGATCTGCGCCTGGATGGTCACGTCGAGCGCCGTCGTCGGCTCGTCGGCGATCAAGACTTGCGGATTGCACGACAGCGCCATCGCGATCATCGCGCGCTGCCGCATGCCGCCCGACAGCTGGTGCGGATAGGCGTGCACCCGGCGCTCGGCTTCGGGGATGTGCACCCGGCGCAGCATCTGCGCCGCGCGCTCGAGCGCCGCGCGCGGCGACAGGCCCTGATGCAGCGCGATCGCCTCGCCGATCTGGCGGCCGATCGTCATCAGCGGGTTGAGCGAGGTCATCGGCTCCTGGAAGATCATCGAGATCCGGTTGCCGCGGACTGCCTCCATCTCGCGATCGCCCAGATCGAGCAGGTTCTTGCCCTCGAAGCGGATGGCGCCGCCGACGATGCGCCCCGGCGGATCGGGGATCAGGCGCAGCACCGAGAGGGCCGTCACGCTCTTGCCGCAGCCGCTTTCGCCGACAACCCCGAGTGTTTCCCCCGCCCGCACCTGCCAGGACACCCCGTCGACGGCGCGCACGATGCCGGCCTCGGTGAAGAAGTGCGTCTCCAGGTCGGCGACCTCCAGCAGCGGCGCGGCGGCGGCGGCGACCGGCTCCTTCGGCATCGCGGCCGCCGGCATTGCATCAATCAAGGGTGACACCTGCGGTTGCGGTGATATTTTGGCGCTGCGCCAAAGCATCAGAACACGGCGCCGTCAGTCCTGAAAAGAGCCAAAGGGAGAAGTGCCATGACCGACACCCGTTCCGCCCGTCCCTGGTGGAACCGCCGCCAATTCTTGCAGAGAAGCGTTGCTGCGGCGGCGGGCGCTTACGGCATGCGCTGGGGGCTCGGTCTTGCCGCGGATGTTCCGTTCGAGTTCGACGGCTCGAAATTCCAGCTCGCCGCGCCCGAGCCGAACCCGAAATCCGGCGGCGTCCTGCGCTACGGCATCACGATGCGGCCGCCGCATTTCGACGTGCACCAGTCCGGCACGATCAACAGCCTCGCCTCGCAGGGGGTGCAATTCGACAATCTGATCCGGCGCGATCCGCGCGACAGCGGCCAGACGATCATCCCGGACCTGGCGCATAGCTGGGAGATCGCGAAGGACGGCAAGACCTATACCTTCCACCTGCGGCAGGGCGTGCAGTTCCACGACGGCGCCGAACTGACCTCGGCCGATATCAAGGCCACTTTCGACCGCATCGCCAAGCCGCCGCAGGGCGTCAGCATTCCGCGCAGCGTGCTGTTCCGGGCGGTCAGCGAGATCACCGCGCCCGACAAGTACACCGTGCAGTTCAAGCTTGCGGAGTCGCGGCCGCCGGCGTTCATCATGGCGGCGATCGCCAGTGGCTGGAACGTCATCGTGCGCAAGAAGACGTTGGAGG
>JBLMXS010000317.1:0-3357 GCA_050257895.1 Thiohalocapsa sp. | reverse complement strand
AGGTACCCCGGGTGAGCCGGCGGAGCACGCCTCCCTCGCCCCGGTTGCGGGGAGAGGGCTGGGGTGCGGGGGACTCGGTGACTGCTCGATGCGCGCCGAGAACGCGAAATCGACCAGCCTTTCCCGTCGTTGCCGAGTGCAGGGCTGGGCTGCTCGCGAAATCGGCGGTTTCCGCGAACGCCGGTTCTGCGGTATCTTTCGTGAACGCTGTTCCGGCCGGATGTGCCGTTTGGAGGAGACGCAAGGATGAGTGGAAATTTTGCGCCGCTTAGCTGCCTCAAGGGCGTGCGGGTCGTGGATCTGACGCAGTTCGAGGCGGGGCCGACCTGCACCGAGGCGCTGGCCTGGCTCGGCGCCGAGGTCGTCAAGATCGAGAACCCGAAGAGCGGCGACCCCGGCCGGCGCATCGCCGCGGCCGATCCGAGAAATCCCGACTCGTTCTATTTCAAGATCCTCAACGCCAACAAGAAGTCGGCGACGGTCGACCTCAAGACGCCGGAAGGCGTCCGGCTCGTCAAGGAGCTGGTCAAGAAGGCCGACGTCTTCGCCGAGAACCTGGCCCCCGGCACGATCGAGCGCTTGGGGCTCGGCTACGACGTGCTGAAGGAGATCAATCCCGGCATCATCTACTGCCAGGTCAAGGGCTTCGGCGAGGGTAGCCCGTACGAGAAGTCATTGGCCTTCGACATGATCGCGCAGGCCTGCGGCGGCACGATGAGTGTCACCGGCGAGCCCGGCCGCCAGCCGTGCAAGCCCGGCGCGACGATCGGCGACACCGGCACCGGCATGCTGATGGCGATCAGCGTCCTCGGCGCGCTCTACGAGAAGCAGGCGACCGGCAAGGGCCGCCGCCTGCAGCTGGCGATGCAGGATGCGGTGATGCACTACATCCGCACATCGTTCGCGGTGATGAACCAGCAGGGCAACAAGGAAGCGGCGCCGCGCATGGGCGCGCAGTCGACCTCGGGCGCGCCGGCGCCGTGCGGCATCTATCCCTGCAAGCCGTTCGGCTACAACGACTACGTCTACATCTTCTGCAGCCGCGCCAACCCCGAGCACTGGGACCGCCTGTTGAAGGTGATCGGCCGCGAGGATCTGCTCACCGATCCGCGCTTCGCCACCAATGAGGAGCGCAACAAGAACGAGGACTTCATCAACCAGATCCTCACCGAGTGGACCCGCGAGCACACCAAGGAAGAGGCGATGCAGATCATCGGCGCCGCCGGCGTGCCGGCCGGGGCCGTCCATGACACCCTCGAACTGCAGAACGACAAGAGCTTCCAGGACCGCGGCATCATGCAGACGATGCACCACCCGGACGGCGACTGGGTGTGCGAATCTTGGCCGGTGCGCTTCGACGGCAAGCCCCCCGAACTCCTGCCGTCGCCGAAGCTCGGCCAGCACACCGATGACGTGTTCCAGAGCTGGCTCGGCCTCAGCCACAGCGACATCGAAAAGCTGCGTACCGAAAAAGTCCTCGGCAAGTAACGGGCAAAACGACAGCGGCGGGCCTCGGCCCGCCGCTTCGCTTTTGGGCCACTGCAGTGCTTGGTCATTGCGAGGAGCGCAGCGACGAAGCAATCTCGTGCCGCTCGGGATCCAGCGGGATTGCTTCGCTGCGCTCGCAACGACGTGATGTGGAGGAGGAAGCGACATGGCGGAAATCACCGGCAACGAGATCATCGCGCGGTGCCTCAAGGCGCAGGGCGTCAAGGATCTGTTCTTCCTGATGGGCGGGCCGATGCTCGACGCCGAGGCGGAATGCATCAAGGCGGGCATCCGCCTCATCGACACGCGGCACGAGCAGGGCGCCGCCTACATGGCGCAGGCCTATTCGCGCGTGACGCAGGGGCCGGGCGTGTGCATGGCCGCCTCGGGGCCGGCGACGCTCAACCTCACGACCGGGCTGGCCAATGCGCTCATTGATTGCTGCCCGGTTGTCGCGCTCGGCGGGTCGTCGCCGATTGGCCAGTTCGGCCGTCAGGTGTTCCAGGAAATCGACCAGGTCAAGGCGCTGGAAGGCTGCGTCAAATACGCCGACCGCGTGCACAATCTGAAGCGGCTGCCGCAGCAGATCAATTTCGCCTTCCAGAAGGCGCTCGGCGGCAAGCCCGGCCCGGTCTATCTCGATTTCCCCGGCGACGTCCTCTACCAGACGGTCGACGAGGCGCAGGTCGATTGGAGCTATATGGGCCGCCCGATCATCCAGGCGCGCCCCTATGCCGAGCCCAAGGCACTCAACGCGCTGGTCGACGCGATCAGGGCGGCGCGCCAGCCGGTCATCGTCTCGGGCAGCGGCGTGTTGTGGTCGCACGCCTGGGACGAGATGCGGCAGTTCGTCGAAAAGGCCGGCATCCCGTTCTACACGACCCCGCAGGGCCGCGGCGTCGTCCCCGACGACCACCCCTATTCGTGGCTGACGATGCGCAACGACGCGTTCCGCGAGGCCGATTTGATCATCGTTCTCGGCACCCGCACCAACTATGTGATTGGGCACGCCCTGCCGCCGCGCTTCCGCGCCGACGCCAAGGTCGCCCGCATCGAGATCGATCCGGAGGAGATGGGCCTGTCGGCGCGCAACATCGACATCCCCGTCGTCGGCGACTGCAAGTCGGTGCTGACGCAGCTGATCGACGCGGTCGACGGCAAGACCGCCGAGCGGTTTGCGCCGTGGCGGCAGAAGCTCGCCGACGGCGAAGCGCAGAAGCGCAGCCGCATCGGCGGCAACTACCCGACCGACGGCGACATCCACCCGCTGCGGCTGTGCGAGGAAATCAAGAACTTCCAGAAGCGCGACACGATCCTCTGCGTCGATGGGCAGGAGACCCTCAATTTCGGCCGCCAGTCGATCCCGACCTTCACCCCCGGCCACCGGCTCAATTCCGGGCCGTTCGGCACGATGGGGGTGGGGCTGCCCTTCGCGGTCGGCGCCAAGGCGGCGAAACCGAATACGCCGGTCATCTGCTTCCACGGCGACGGCTCGTTCGGGCAGAACGCGATGGAACTGGACACCGCGGTCCGCCACAAGCTGCCGCTGCTCGTCGTCATCAGCCTCAACGGCGGCTGGACCGCCGACCCCGAGCGCAACAAGCCGGGCCGCGACCTCGGCTACACCCGCTACGATATCATGGCGCAGGCTTTGGGCGCGCACGGCGAATACGTCGAGCAGCCGGAGGACATCCGCCCGGCCTTGGAGCGGGCGCTGCAGAAGATCGACGACGGCATGGTGGCATTGGTGAACGTCAAGACCGACTACCGCGCCCGCGCCACCACCGTGCGCTTCTCGAGCCGCGAGACGTAGGGACCCGAAATTTGCGGCGACTTCGGATCACAAAGGTCGGTTCAAAGGCTCGCTAG
>JBLMXS010000316.1:0-3544 GCA_050257895.1 Thiohalocapsa sp. | reverse complement strand
GATGCTGATGCAGATGATGTCGAACGGCGGCATCGGCGGCGGCGTTGCCTCGGCCATCGCGCGCGCACTCGGTGCCGGTCGAAAGGCGGATGCCGAATCGTTGGTGCTGCACGCACTGGTCCTGGCGTTCGTGTTCGGTCTGGTCTTTACCGCGGGCGAATTGCTGTTCGGCCGCGCGCTTTATCGCTCGCTCGGTGCCGATGACGGAGCCCTCGGGGCGGCGCTTGCCTACGGCCATGTCGTATTCGCTGGCGCCGTGCTGGTGTGGATCGTCAGCCTGTTGGCCGCCGCGCTGCGCGGCAGCGGCAATGTCGTGGTGCCGGCCGTGGTGACGCTTGCCGGCGTCGTCGTCCTGTTGCCGCTGTCGCCCGCGCTCATCTTCGGCTGGGGCCCGTTTCCGCGGCTCGGTATCGCCGGCGCCGGCGTCGCGGTCGTCGTCTACTATCTGTGCGCGACGGTGGCGCTCGTCGCCTATCTGCGCAGCGGCCGCGGCGCGCTCCGGCTGAGGCTCGACCTCAAGCGGCTCGAATGGCGGCTGTTCGCCGACGTGCTCGGCGTCGGCGCGCTCTCGGCGCTCGGCACGGTACAGGCCAATCTGACCGTCGTGCTGGTGACGGGCGCCGTCGGCCGCTCGGGTGCCGAGGCGATCGCCGGCTACGGCGTCGCCTCGCGGCTCGACTACATCCTGATCCCCCTGCTGTTCGGCGTCGGCACCGGCGCGCTGACCCTGGTCGGCATCAATGTCGGCGCCGGCCAGGTCGCGCGGGCGCGGCGCATCGCCTGGATCGGCGCCCTGATCGGCGCGGGCTTCACCGAGGTGATCGGCCTGGCCGCGGCCGCGGCACCGCGCGCCTGGCTCGGCCTCTTCAGCGACGACGCGGCCGTGCTGGCGACCGGTGCGCATTACCTGCACGTGGTAGCGCCGACTTACGGCCTGTTCGGGCTCGGGATGATGCTCTATTTCGCCGGCCAGGGGGCGGGACGCGTGCTGTGGCCGGTGCTGGCGGGCACGGCACGGCTTCTCGTGGCGGCGGGCGGCGGCTGGCTGGTGGTCGGCAGCTTCGACGGCGGGCTCGACGGCCTGTTCATCGCGGTCGCGGTCGCTTCGATCGTCTACGGCGTCTGGGTGGCGCTGGCACTGCGCCTGACGCCTTGGAGTCCCCGCGCCGGGCGCTCCTAGGGCCCGAGGCAGCCGGACGCTGCGTTCCACCGGCGCATTACCCGTTGCGCGCGAACGCCGGGCTTCAACTTTTGGCGATATCAGCGGATTTCATGAATTCTTAAGCGTCATTTCGCCACCATCGGCCGATGTTCCGCGTCTATGGCTGTGTCACCGAGCAGCACGATCTCTGGCTCGTCCTGCTCGCCGGTGTCATCTGTCTGTTCGCCTGCTACACGGCGTTCAGCATGGGCGCGCGCGTCCGCTCGCTGGGTCGACGCGCGAGCACGTTGTGGCTTTCGGCGGCCGCCGTGGTCACCGGTAGCGGCGTCTGGGCGACGCACTTCGTCGCGATGCTGGCTTTCCGGCCCGGCCTGCCCGTCAACTACAATGTCGGGTTGACTGTGCTGTCCGTCGTGATCGCGATCCTGTTCTCCGGGATCGGCTATCTCGCCGCGCGACGGAACGGCGGCGCCATTGGCGGCGCCATCGTCGGCCTTGGCGTCGGCGCCATGCACTTTACGGGCATGGCGGCGATCGAGGCCCCGGCTTTTCAACGTTGGGACGCCGTGTACGTCGTCGCCTCGTTGCTGATCGGAGTCGCATTCGGCGCGATTGCCGTCGCGGTCGCGCAGCGCCGCCAGGATTTCCGAGGCCGCTTCATGGCGACAAATCTGCTCGCGCTCGGTATCGTCGGCCTCCATTTCACGGCCATGGCCGCGTTCAGCTTGGAACCCGACCCGCGTATCGGCCTGATCGACCAGGCGATTGTCGCGCCGCGCTGGCTCGCTATCGCCGTTGCGGCCGTGACGCTCTTGATCGTGGGTCTGGGGTTCGTCGGGGCGGTCGTGGACGAACACTTGGCCGGTCGTTCGGCACGCGAGGCCGAGCGGCTGCGCCGCCATGTCGATGAGCTCGTGACCACCAAGCTCGAGCTCGAAGCGGCCACGAGCCAGCTGCGCACGGCGCTCGAGGCCGCCGCCGCGGGCAGCCAGGCGAAATCCCAATTCCTCGCGACCATGAGTCATGAGCTGCGCACGCCGCTCAACGCCATCATCGGCTTCGCGGAGATGCAGGCGCTCGAGGTCTTCGGGCCGCTCGGCGACATACGCTATCGCGACTATGCACGCGATATCCTCGGCAGCGGCAAGCATTTGCTGGAGCTGATCAACGACGTGCTCGATATCGCAAAGCTCGATGTCGGCCATCTCGATATCCAGGAGGAAGAAGCCGATCTCGTCGCGATCATCAAGGCATGCGTCAACCTCGTGACGCGCCAGGCCCAGACATCGGGACTGCGGCTCGACATCGATCTTCCGATCTCCATGCCGCGCGTGTTGGTCGACAAGCGCCGCATCAATCAGGTGCTGCTCAATCTCCTGTCGAATGCGATCAAGTTCACGCCGCGGGACGGCAATATTCGCGTCGCCGCGTCACAGGCCGAAGAGGGGCTCATCGTGTCGGTGGCGGATACAGGGATCGGCATGGCGCCGGAAGACATTCCGACGGCGCTCGAGCGATTCGGCCAGATCGATAGTCGTTTGAGCCGTGCCTATGAAGGCGCGGGGCTTGGCCTGCCGTTGGCCAAGCAATTGATCGAGCTGCATGGCGGCAGGCTCGCCATCGACAGCGCGCTGGGCCAGGGTACGACGGTAACGGTCGTCGTGCCGGCGACCCGTATCCGCCGCGCGCCGCAGGCGGCCGCCTAGCCTTCCGACGCCACGCGTTAACGGCGGAGTGATCTCGTTAACACACGGAAAAGTATATAGATTTCACCTTTTCTTAAGCGTCGAATCGCCATGATCCGGCGATGTTTCGTGTCTATGGTTGCATCACCGAGCAGCACGACCTGCGACTGGTCGCGCTTGCCGCCGTGATTTGCCTCTTGGCTTGTTACACGGCGTTCAGTTTGGTCGCGCGGGCCCGATTGGTCGACCGTCGGTCGCGCCCGCTATGGATCGGCGCCGCCGCGGTGGTGACGGGCGGCGGCATCTGGACGACGCATTTCGTCGCGATGCTGGCGTTCCGCAGCGGCCTGCCGATGGGCTACGACATCGGCCTGACCATCCTCTCCGTCGTCATCGCCGTCGGCATGTCGGGACTCGGCATCCGCATCGCGCTCCGCGACGACGCCTCGGTGCTGGGCGGCGCGGTGGTCGGCGCCGGTATCGCCGCGATGCACTTCACCGGCATGGCGGCGCTCAAGGTGCCGGCGGACCAGCAGTGGAACGGCGGCTATGTCGCGGCCTCGATCGCGCTCGGCGTCGGCTTGGCGGCGGTCGCGGCGCAGATCGGGCGGCGCAATCCGACCGTGCGCGGACGGCTGCTCGCGGCGAGCGTCCTCGCGCTGGCGATCTGCGCCATGCATTTCACCGCGATGACCGC
>JBLMXS010000315.1:0-13372 GCA_050257895.1 Thiohalocapsa sp. | reverse complement strand
AGGGGTCCATATAACCCAAACGCTTCGGAATTATCGGGATCATGCCGACGGTCCTGCGTCTGGACGGGTTAGGGGTCGTCGTATACCCGAACGATCACTGACCGCCACATGCGCATGTCGTCGGCGCCGGCGATGAAGCGGTGTTTCGTCTGAATTGTCCGCAACGACCGATCGAATTGCGGGAGAACTACGGTTTCTCGGAGCGCCAGGTCGCGCAGACCGCGGCGGCGCTAATGGTCAATATCGCGAGATTGTGCGGCGAGTGGGAGCGCATTTATGGCATCGCCTAACGAGTTTGCGGCCGCCGTCCGGCGTGCGGAGCAGCGGCTGAAACGTGAACCGCGCGCCATAGCCGCCCGCTTCGACCGGCGCAGCAGACGGATCGTCATCTGCTTGAGTTCGGGTCTCGACATCGCCTTCGCCCCCCGCGACGCTGAAGGGTTAGAGACCGCGGCCGCCGACGAGCTCGGCGAAATCGAGATCAGCCCGTCGGGGTTGGGGCTGCATTTCCCGAAGCTGGATGCTGACCTCTATCTGCCGGCCTTGCTGGAAGGATATCTCGGCTCCCGCGCGTGGATGGCGGCGCGGCTCGGCGCCAAGGGCGGGAAGGCCACCACGCCGGCCAAAGCTTCTGCCGCGCGTGCGAACGGACGCCTCGGCGGCCGGCCGCGCAGAAGCGGGCACTGACCACCTCTCGATCGGAAACGACGGCGATGGCGCTGATCGTCTCGGCGTCATGCGTCCCCTTATTGTCATTGCGAGCGAAGCGACGCAATCTCGTCGCCACCGAGATCGCTTCGTCGCTTCGCTCCACGCAATGACCACCGCTGCACCGGGCGCCGTGCCCGAACGCATCGAAGACCGCCTGATCGTCGCGCTCGACCTGCCGAGCGTCGACGCGGCGCGCGCCATGGCAGAGCGGCTCGACGGCGTTGTGTCGTTCTTCAAGCTCGGGCTGTGGCTGATTTTCGCACCCGGCTTTGAGCACCTCGTTGACGAACTGATCGCCGACGGGAAAAAGATTTTCCTCGACGCCAAGATGTTCGACATCGGCGAGACCGTGAAGCAGGGCGTCATCCGCGCCGCCGAGCGCGGCGCCAGCTTCGTCACCGTGCACGGCGACCGCGACATCATCCGCGCCGCGGTCGAGGGCAGGCAGGGCAGCGAATTGCGCATCCTCGCGATCACCGCGCTGACCAGCCTCGACGATGCCGGCATCCGGGAGCTCGGCTACGCGCTGCCGGTGGCGGAATTGATCCGCCGCCGCGTCGCCCTCTGCGTCGAACTCGGTTGCGACGGGATCATCGCGAGCCCGGACGACGTCGCCGCGATCCGCGGCATGCCGGGGGCCGACCGCCTGCTGGTGGTGACGCCGGGGGTGCGGCTGGCCGGGGCTGCGCGCGACGATCACAAGCGCGCCGGGACGCCGGCGCAGGCAATCGCCGCCGGCGCCGACTACCTCGTGGTCGGCCGACCGATCGTGCAGGCGGCCGACCCGCCGGCGATGGCGGCGCGCATCATCGCCGACATGCAGCGCGCAGGCTGATTTGCCGACCGCGCAATCCATGCGACCGCCACCCCCGCGGAAGCAGGGATCCAGGGCAACCGCCAAGACCTGCTGCCCTGGATTCCCGCTTGCGCGGGAATGACGATGTCAATTTGAGCCGATGTCGCTATAGGCGCACCGGATGCATTTCGTCCTCCGCGTCGTCGCAGCGCTATGGCATGTCGTCGGCATCCTGGTGCTGGCGGTGCTGGTGACGGAATTCGGGATCGACGGGCTGCGGCGGCTGAGCCGGCGGCTGCGTTACGGGCGCTTCCGGCTCCCCGACCGCTCGGCCGGCGCCGACGCCTACCGGGGCGCGGACTGGGCGACCGCCTATTTCGACGAGTTCCATCGCTGCGTCCGGGTCGGGTGGAAGCCGTATGTCGAATGGTGGCAGCGTCCCTATCGGGGCCTTTACGTGACGCTCGACGAGCGCGGCTTGCGGCCGACCCCAGGCGAGCGGGAGGCCGGGGCCGAGGCGGCCCGGATCCTCTGCTTCGGCGGCTCGACAATGATGGGGATGGGCGCGCGCGACGAGGCGACGATCCCGGCCGTGCTGGCGCGCCGGCTCGGCGCAACGGGTCATGCAGCGAAGATCACCAATTTCGGCCAGCTCGGCCACAACAGCTCGCAGGAAGCCCTCACCCTGGTGCAGCAGCTGAAAGCCGGCCTCGGCGCCGACATCGTCGCCTTCTACGACGGCATCAACGAGATGATCTGCGCCGAGCAGACCGGCGAGCCCGACCGGCTGTTCAACGATTCGCGGCGGGTGGCGGAATTCAACCTGCTGCATCCGAGCCGCCGTGGCGACCTCTTGCGCGCCGCGGTGATCGCCGCGATGCCGCGCACGATGCGGCGGCTGCGGCAATTGACCGGGCTGCCGCTGCGCGGCCCGCTGCCGCCGCCGGAAGCGGACCTGGCGACGGTCGACATCGCCCTGCTGGCGCGCCGGGTGATCGACGTCTATGCCTTCAACCTGCGCCTCGTCCGCCGGCTCGGCCAGGAGCACGGCTTCCGGACGCTGTTCTTCTGGCAGCCGGTGATCAGCACCAAGGTCGTGAAGTCGCCGGACGAACAGCGCTTCGAACAGGATTATACGCACGATGTCGGTCGCCGCCGGGCGCTCTACCAGGCCATTCTCGACGAGCGACGACGCCGACCGGAGCTGGTAACGGCCCCGGACGTCATCGACCTGTCGGCCATCTTCGACAAAGAGGCGGAGCCGGTCTATATCGACGCCTATCATCTGTCGGAAAGCGGCAATGCAGCGGTCGCCGAGGCGATGCTGCCGGCGTTCACAGCCGCGCTGACGGAATGCAGCGGTCGCGCATAAGCGGCCTTACCGACCGGCTGGCGGAGCGCGGAACGATGCGCTATAGCGGTGCCCGGGAGATGCTCGCTGATGCCGCTGGAATTGTGGATCCTGGCCGGCCTCGGCCTCGCCGCCCTGGCGGTCGCGGTCGCACGTCGTGTCGGCTGGCGCGCAGGGCGCGACCGCGGCGAAGAGGCGAAGAACGTCTACCCGCTCTGGTAACCCCGCCTGCGCCGCTCCTCTCCATACAAGTAATTCTCGGATTGCACCGGATTTCGGCACAGCGGAACCGTCGCTCGCCGCCCACCGTTGCCAATATTGGATAAGCTAGGCAATGCAACGGAGGCTAAAGATGTCTTCGAATACGAATCACCGTCGGTTTCCGCGGGTGATGGCAGCGGCGGTTGCTGCGGCTGGTCTGTCTGCCTTGGCGCTGCCGCTGGCTCCGGCGCAGGCACAGGTCCCCTATCTCGGGGTCGATCTCGGCAACGGGTTCGGCATCGGCGTCGGCGTCCCGCCCTCGGCTTACGGCATGGCGCCGGCCTCGGTGGTGCCGTTCTCGCCGCCGGTCTACGTCGCGCCGCCGTATTATTACTACTACCCCTGAGGCGACAGGCGCGGCCACGCTGGCGCTGCAACCCCGGCTCGGATAAAGGAAGGCGGCGGCCGCACTGGCCGCCGCCTTGCGTTTGACGCCGGAGGAGGGGATGGCCAGCGCCTTCGATCGCCTACGGGTGGTCGATTTCACGACGACGATTGCCGGGCCGCATTGCACGCGGCTGCTGGCCGATCTCGGCGCCGAGGTCGTCAAACTGGAGGCGCCCGAGGGCGACATGATGCGCGCCCGCCCGCCGCTGCGCGACGGCGCGAGCACCTCGTTCGGCCAGCTCAACACCGGTAAGAAGAGCGTCGTCCTCGACCTGAAGCAGCCGCAAGGCGTCGCCGTCGCGCGGCGCCTGATCGCCACCGCCGACGTCCTGGTCGAGAACTTCCGGCCCGGCGTCATGCAGCGCTTCGGGCTCGACTACGCCAGCCTGCGCGAGGACAACCCCCGCCTCGTCTATTGCGCCATTTCCGGCTACGGCCAAACCGGACCGTCGGCCGGGCTGCCGGCTTATGCGCCGGTGATCCACGCATCCTCAGGCTACGACCTGGCGCATCTCGCCTACCAGGGCGGCGACCGCCGCCCAGATTACTGCGGCATCTACATCGCCGACGTATTGACCGGCACCTATGCCTTCGGCGCCATCGTCAGCGCCCTCTACCAGCGCCAGACGACCGGCGTCGGCCAGATGATCGACGTCTCGATGCTGGAGAGCATGCTGAGCCTGACATTGAGCGAGATCCAGCTGGCGCAGTTCCCCAATTCCTATATCGCCGGCCGGCCGGTGTTCGGGCCGATCGCGACCCGGGACGGCTACGTCAACCTGTCGGTGGCCAGCGAGCGCACGTTCCAGAACCTCGCGGTCGCCTGCGGCCGCGACGATTGGATCAAGGACCCGCGCTTCGCGCGCTATCCCGACCGGCGCGCCAATTGGGGGGAATTGATCGACGAGCTGGAAACCTGGTCGAAGGAGCTGCCGAGCGCCGAGGTGCAGGCGATCTTCGCGCGCCACGGCGTGCCGGCGTCGCCCTACCGCACGGTCAGGGAGGCGCTGGCCGACCCGCAGCTGGCGCATCGTGGCGCGCTGGCGGAGGTGGAGGATCGCGGCGGCCGCTTTCGCGTGCTGAACCCGCCGTTCCGCTTTTCGGAAGCCGATGCCGCCGCCCAACCCTACGTCCGGGCGCTTGGCGAAGACAGCGAGGCGGTGCTCGGGGAACTCGGCTATAGCGCCGACGAGATCGCCGCCCTGGCCGCGGCAGGAATCATCAGCCGCCCACCTGCGCCGTGATCGGGCAGCTCGGCGCGTTCGGCACAAAGGAGTAATGCTCGCCGCACGTCGCCTTGCAGGCGTCGGCGCTGCCGAGGCAGTTGATGTCGCGGCGGGCGTGGTCGGCGATGCACTGGCAGATGCCAATCCCGGTCTGGCCGGCCGCGACGGCAGGCGGGAAGACGGGCGCCGCCGGAATGACCGGCGAGGCGCCGCGATGCGGGCGCGCGGGCGGCGGCGACGGCGCGACGGCGGGGCGCGCGTTGCGGGAAGCGGCCGCGGCCGGCGCCGCGATGCCGAGCATGGGGCAGAACATGGGGCCGCACACGAACCCGCCGACCGCCAGCAGCGCCAACCCGGCCGAGCCCCGGCGAATTCGCAGCGCCGGTGACCATCGCCGCGACCGCCGCCGCCCATCGGCCATGTGCCGCCGGGCCTATTGCGGGTAGACGATGGTGCGCAGCATGACGCGGCGCTCGTCCGGCCGGTAATCGCCGGCGCCGCGGTGCATTGTGGCCCGCTCGTCCCACATCAAGACGTCGCCGACCCGCCAGGCGTGATAGTAGACAAAGCGGTCCTGCACCGCGTGTGCCGCCAGCTCCTCGATCAAGGCCCAGGCCTCCTCGCGGCCCATCCCGACAAAGCCGTGCACATGCATCGGGTTGACGAAGAGGATTGGCCGGCCGGTCACCGGATGCGCGATCACCGCCGGGCGCTGCTGCTCGACATAGCGCTTGTCGGTCATGCGCTCGCCTTCCTCGTGCGTGTAGAGCTTGACGCCGGCGGGGCCGTCGGTGCGGCCGTGCAGGCCGACAAGGCTCGCCAGCCGCTCCTGCATCGCCGCCGGCAGCGCGGCGTAGGCGGCGCACATGTCGGCGAACATCGTGCCGCCCTTGCTCGCCGGCACCTCCAGCGCATGCAGGATCGCCAGCAGCGGCAGCACCTCCTCGTAGGTCGAATCGGTGTGCCAGTCGGTGGCCCGCTTGACGCCGTACCAGTCGATGTTGCCGGAATCGTCGACATTGCGCAGCCACGACACTTCCGGATGGTCGGGATGGCGGTAGCCGACCAGGGCATGCTTCTTCGGTGCCCCGAAGCGGCGGCCGAACGCCGCTAGCTCGGCAGCGCCGAGACGCTGGTCGCGGAACACCAACACCGGATGCTCGGCGAAGGCATCGGCGATCCACTTGAACGTCGCGTCGTCGAGCCGCGCCAAGTCGACCCCAACCGCCTCGGTTCCGAGCGCCTCGCCGAGCGGGCGCAGCTCCGGCCCACCTGTCATCGGCTCACCTCCGTCGTGACAATTCCTCCCGGCCGCATGGCGGCGGCAGGCGCCGCACTATGAGCCCGATCGGCGCGCTGCCGCAATCGGCTCGGCACGGCGTTCACCTTATTGTAGAGTTAATCAACCTCGCTCGACGACACGGGCCCGCATTAGCACTTTTTCAACCAGATTTTGGCAATCAGTGCCGGTCGCGGCAACGACTGTTCAAGGGCGCGCACATGCAGCTAGGCGATATGCTCGTCGCACGCGGGCTGGTAACCCAGGCCGACATCGAAGAGGCGCTTGCCCGCCAGGTCAAGGAGGGCGGGCGGCTCGGCGAGAACCTGATCGCGATGGGCATCGTGACGGCCGACCAGATCGCGGCGGTCATCAACAGCGCCCCGGCGATCCCCGGGAATGTTGCCGAGACCGGCATCTCCGAGCGCAACCTCCTTTACCTGATGCTGAAGTTCATGCACGTCGAAGCGTGCGAGACGGTGCTCGATCTTGCCAGCCGAATGAAGCTGCCGCGGCGGGTCGTGCAGCAGCTGATCGAGGAGGCCGGGCACCAGCGCTATATCGGCGCCACCGGCGCCACCAGCGATCTCGCCTTGTCGACGCATTACGGGCTGACTGAGAACGGCCGCAACGCCGCCAAGGAGGCGCTCGATCAGAACCTCTATCTCGGCCCCGCGCCGGTCTCGCTCGCCGCCTACCAGGAGCAGATCGAGAAGCAGCGCATCACCAACGAGATGCTGGAAGAGGACCGGCTGCGCGAAGGCTTCAGGGGCCTCGTCGTGCCGGAGCAGATGATCCGGCGGCTGCTGCCGGCGATCAACGCCGGCCGCAGCGTCCTGTTGTACGGCCCCCCGGGCAACGGCAAGACGACGCTGTCGACGCGCATCGCCGGGCTGTTCAAGGACGTCGTCTACATCCCCTACGCGGTCGAGGTGGCCGGTCAGATCATCAAGATCTTCGACGTGCAGATCCACAAGCCGCTGGTGCAGGAGGCGCCGACCCACGCCGCCAGCGCGCTCGGCCTGCAGCGCGAGACGTTCGACCAGCGCTGGGCCGCCTGCTCGCGGCCAGTCGTGATGGCCGGCGGCGAGATGACGATCGACATGCTCGACCTGCAATACAACCCGGACAACCGCTTCTACGATGCGCCGCTGCACGTCAAGGCGCTCAACGGCATGATGCTGATCGATGATTTCGGCCGGCAGAAATTCAGCCCGAACGATCTGTTGAACCGCTGGATCGTGCCGATGGAGAGCCAGATCGATTTCCTCAAGCTGACCACCGGCGCCAGCTTCACGCTGCCGTTCGACGTGCTGTTGATGTTCTCGACCAACCTGCAGCCGAGCGACCTGATGGACGCCGCGTTCCTGCGCCGCATCCAGTACAAGATCAAATTGTTCGAGCCGACCCGCGATGAATATCACCAGATCTTCGCCGCCGTCGCGAAGGCCTTCGGCCTCGAATTCTCCGAGGAGGTGTTCGACTTCGTGGTCGAGATGCTGGTGCCGTTCGGGCTGGCGTATTACCAGCCGCGCTTCATCTGCGGCCACGTGCTGGAGACCTGCAAATCCTTCAAGTACCAGCCGACCCTGACAAAAGAGCTGGCCGGGGAGGCCCTCGCCAACCTCTACGTCGACATCGAGGACAAGATCGGCGCCACCGGGATGGCGGCGGAATAGCGCCAACCGGCGAGGGGAAGGACCTCGGTCGAACGGGGTTGCGCCGGCTGCTGGTATACCATATACCTGGGGCATGGCCGAAGGCATGCCGCACCCCCTCGACCCGCACGCCGTTGCCAAGCCGCAGAGTCCCCCTGCCACCGGCCCCGTACTCGACGTGCCGCGGCTGGACACCGGCTCGACCTTCGCCAAGGAAGCCTATGTCGCGCTGAAGCGCGCGATCTGCGCGATGGACATCTACGATGTGCCGCACGAGATCCGGCTCGACGAGCGGCGGCTGTCGGAAGGATTGGGGGTCAGCCGCACCCCGATCCGCGAGGCCATGACGCTGCTCGAGCAGGAGGGCTTCGTCCGTACAAGCCCGCGTCGCGGCATTTTCGTCGTGCGCAAGACGAAGCGCGAAATCGTCGAGATGATCACCGTGATGGCCGCCTTGGAAAGCATGGCGGCGCGGCTTGCCGCCGAGCGCGCCACCGAGGCCGACATTGCCGAATTGCGCCGCCTGATGGCCGGGTTCGACGAGGCCGACGAGGACGCTCGGCTCGACGACTATTCCGATGCGAACATCGCGTTCCACCAGGCGATCATCCGGATGAGCGGCTGCGGATTGCTGGCCGAGATGACGGAAAACCTGTTCATCCACATGCGGGCGATCCGCAAGATCACGATCCACCAGGAAAACCGCGCCGCGCGCTCGATCGTCGACCATCGCCGCATCATCGAGGCGTTGGCCCAGCGCGACGCCGACCTCGCCGAGCGGCTGGCGCGCGAGCACACGCTGGGGCTCGCCCAGCATGTCGAGGCGCACGGCGATTTCCTCGACGCGATACGCAACGATGCGGCGTTCTACCGCAAAGGATGATGAACAGACGGTGGAACGATGACAAAGCGTCTCATAATCGCGGCGGTCCTGGCGATGATTGGCCACTATGCCCTGGCGGCGATGCCTGCCACGGTCGGCCAACTTCTCGACAGCGGCGGCAAACAGTTGACCGCGAGCGAGATCCGGCAGCTGTTTGCCGGCGCGACCATCGGCGGGCCCGCCTTGGGGGGCTACGATGCGAGTTTCCGGGTGAGCTACCGGCCCGACGGCACCGCCTCGGGCGAGGTGTCGACGTCTGGCGGTTCGCAAACCCTGACCGGCACCTGGTCGGCCAACCAGAACAACCAGTACTGCCAGAACCTGCGTACCGCCCAGGGCATGGCGATCCCCGGCTGTTTCTATTATTTCACGCTGGGGAACCGTCTCTTCATGGCCGCCGGCAAGGACCGGTCGGCACAGGTGTCGGAACGCCAGGTCACGCATTAGCCTCGCTACGACTTCAAATCCTCACCTACTTTCACGAGGTCGCCATATGAAGGCATTGGAAGGTGTTCGCATTCTCGACATGGGGCACGTCCAGGCGGCGCCGACCGCGACGCAGCTCCTGGCCTGGATGGGGGCCGACGTCATCAAGGTCGAGATGCCGGGGCGCGGCGACATCACGCGCGGCCAGCTGCGCGACGTGAAGGGGGCCGACAGCCTCTATTTCACGATGCTCAACTCGAACAAGCGCTCGATCACGATCAACCTGAAATCGCCCGGCGGCAAGCAGGTGCTGGAGGACCTCGTCAAGCGCTGCGACGTCGTCGTCGAGAATTTCGGCCCCGGCGTGCTCGATCGCCAGGGCTTCACGTGGGAGCGCTTCCAGGAACTCAACCCGCGCATCATCTACGCCTCGATCAAGGGGTTCGGGCCCGGCCGCTTCGCCGATTTCAAGGCCTACGAGAACGTCGCGCAATGCATGGGCGGGGCCGCCTCGACGACCGGCTGGGAGGACGGGCCGCCGACCGTCACCGGCGCCCAGATCGGCGACAGCGGCACCGGCGTGCACCTGGTCGCCGGAATCCTGGCGGCCTTGTTCCAGCGCGAGAAGAGCGGCAAGGGGCAGCGGGTGCAGGTCGCGATGACCGACTCGGTGTTGAACCTGTGCCGCGTCAAGATGCGCGACCAGCAGCGCCTCGCGCACGGCCCGCTCCTCGAATATCCGACCAAGGAGTTCGGCGACACGGTGCCGCGCGCCGGCAACGCCTCGGGCGGCGGCCAGCCGGGGGCGGCGCTGCGCTGCGCGCCGGGCGGCCCCAACGATTATGTCTACGTCATCATCCAGCCGCCGTCGTGGAAGCCGCTGATGGAGATCATCGGCCGCGAGGAATTGATCCACGACCCCAATTACGCGACCCCCGAGGCGCGCCTGCCGCGCATCCCGGAATGCTTTTCGATCATCGAGAAATGGACCGTGACCAAGACCAAATTCGAGGTCATGGCGGCATTGAACGAGGCGGATGTGCCGTGCGGCCCGATCCTCTCGATGAAGGACATCTACGAGGATGCGGAGCTGTACGAGCGCGGCATGCTGGTCGAGATCGACCACCCCGAGCGCGGCCGCTACGTGCAGGTCGGCATGCCGATCCAGCTCTCCGACTCGCCGCCCGATGTCGAGCGCTCGCCGCTCCTCGGCGAGCACACTGACGAGGTCCTCGGCTGGCTTGGCTACGGCAATAGCGACATCAGAAAGCTGCACGAGGACGGCGCGGTGTAGCGCCGCCGCAGACGCGGTCGTAGGATGAGCTGAGCGCAGCGAAGCCCATCGCTTGTCGGATCCACAACGAGGCAGCGAACCAATGAGATTGCTGGCGGCTGAAATTCTATGCCTCGCTGTCTCATTGTGAATTGTGAATAATTGATGGGTTTCGCTGCGCTCAACCCATCCTACCGTCCTTAGGCTGCACATGCGTTCCCATCCGACACACGACCGCCGCATCCATCCCGGCTCCGGCCGGCGCCGGGGGCCATCGGCGCCGAAGGGGCGGCAGGTCGATCCGGCGGCGCTGGCGGAGGTGCGGGCGCTGCTCGGCGACCGCGAGCGGCGGCACGATCTCCTGATCGAGCATCTGCATCTGCTGCAGGACCATTACCGCTGCCTCCATGCCCGTCACCTGGTGGCGCTCGCCGACGAGATGCGCCTCGCCTTGGCCGAGGTGTACGAGGTCGCCTCGTTCTATGCGCATTTCGACATCGTGATGGACGACGAGACGCCGCCGCCGCCGATCACCGTGCGGGTATGCGACAGCCTCAGCTGCGCGTTGGCCGGCGGCGAGCTTCTGCTCGACGATCTGCGGGCGCGGCTCGGTGACGGCGTGCGCGTCGTGCGGGCACCGTGCATGGGCGGCTGCCACAATGCTCCCGCGGTCGCGATCGGTCATGCCTTGCACGAGCATGCAAGCGTCGAGAGCGTCGCCGCTGCGGTTGCGGCCGGGGAAACGCATCCGCACATCCCGGCCTATCCCGATCTCGAGCGATACCGCGCCGATGGCGGCTACCGCCTGCTGCAGGCCTGCCTGTCGGGCGCCCGCAGCGTCGAGGAGGTCATCGCGGCGCTCGAAGGCTCGGGCATGCGCGGGCTCGGCGGCGCCGGCTTCCCGACCGGCCGCAAATGGCGGCTGGTGCGCCAGGAGCCGGCGCCCCGCCTGTTCGCGGTCAACGGCGACGAGGGCGAGCCCGGCACCTTCAAGGATCGGTATTTCCTAGAAACCGATCCGCACCGCTTTCTCGAGGGGACGCTGATCGCCGCCTGGGCGATGGAAGCGGCCGACACCTACATCTATCTGCGCGACGAATACCCGCAATGCCGAGCCATCCTCGCGACGGAAATCGCCGCGCTGGAGTCGGCGGGCCTCGCGCCGCACACGCGGCTGCACCTGCGGCGCGGCGCCGGCGCCTATATCTGCGGCGAAGAATCAGCGATGCTCGAATCGATCGAGGGCAAGCGCGGCCTGCCGCGCCACAAGCCCCCCTTTCCAGCGCAGGTCGGGCTGTTCGGCCGCCCGACGCTGATCAACAACGTCGAGACCCTGTTCTGGGTGCGCGACATCGTCGAAAAGGGCCCCGACTGGTTCACCGGCCAGGGCAGGAACGGCAGGAAGGGGCTGCGCACGTTCTCGGTATCGGGGCATGTGAAAGAGCCGGGCGTGAAGCTCGCGCCGGCCGGCATCACCGCGCGGCAATTGATCGACGAATTCTGCGGCGGCATGGCGGACGGCCACACCTTCAAGGGCTATTTGCCGGGCGGCGCCTCCGGCGGCATATTGCCGCCCGCGAAGGCCGACATCCCGCTCGATTTCGGCACGCTCGAAGGCGAGGGCTGCTTTATCGGCTCGGCGGCGGTGGTGGTGCTGTCCGACCAGGACGATATCAAGGAGGTGGCGCTCAACCTCCTCAGATTCTTCGAGGATGAGAGCTGCGGCCAGTGCACGCCGTGCCGCGTCGGCACCGAGAAGGCGGTCCGCCTGATGCAGCTGCCGCATTGGGACGAAGCCTTGCTCGCCGACCTGACGCGGGTGATGTCGGACGCCTCGATCTGCGGCTTGGGGCAAGCGGCGATGAACCCGGTCCGCATGGTCCTCAAACATTTCCGCGAGGATCTGCGGTGAACCCCGTAAGTGTCGTCCCGACACTTCTTGCTGAGGTATCGCGATGACCGATGCGATCCGCTTCTTCTTGGACGACCGCGAGGTCGAGGCGCAGCCGGGGGAGACGATCTGGCAGGCGGCGAACAGGCTCGGCACCGAGATTCCGCATCTGTGCTGGCGGCCGCAGCCGGGCTACCGGGCCGACGGCAATTGCCGCGCCTGCATGGTCGAAGTGGAGGGCGAGCGGGTGCTCGCCGCCTCATGCGTCCGCCAGCCGACCCCGGGGATGAAGGTGAAGAGCGCCAGCGAGCGCGCCCGGGCCTCGCGCAAGCTGGTGTTTGAGATGCTGCTGACCGACCAGCCCGAGCGCGCCGCCGCGCACGACCCGAACTCGTCGTTCTGGCAGTGGGCCGATGCGCTCGAGGTCAGCGACAGCCGCTTCCCGGCGCGTCCCCCGGTGGCAGCCGACCGCAGCCATCCGGCGATGGCGGTGCAGCTCGACGCCTGTATCCAGTGCAATCTGTGCGTGCGCGCCTGCCGCGAGGTGCAGGTCAACGACGTGATCGGCATGGCCGGGCGCGGCTTTCACGAGAAGATCGTGTTCGATTTCGACGACCCGATGGGGCACTCGACCTGCGTCGCCTGCGGCGAGTGCGTGCAGGCCTGCCCGACCGGCGCGCTGATGCCGGCGAGCCTCGTCGACGACAACGGCATCTATACGAACGATCCCGACCGCCGGGTAGAGAGCGTCTGCCCGTATTGCGGCGTCGGCTGCCAGCTGGTCTACCGGATCAAGGACGACCACATCGTCGCGGTCGAGGGCAAGGACGGGCCGGCCAACCACAACCGGCTGTGCGTCAAGGGCCGCTTCGGCTTCGACTATGTTCACCACCCCGACCGGCTGACCGAGCCGCTCATTCGCAAGGAGGGCGTCGGCAAGGACGACGTCGCGATCGACCCGGCCAACCCGTTCACGCATTTCCGCAAGGCCACCTGGGAGGAGGCGCTCGACCGCGCCGCCGCCGGGATCGCCCGCATCCGCGATCGGGCGGGTCCAGGTGGGGGCAAACGCGCGCTCGCCGGGTTCGGCTCCGCCAAGGGCTCGAACGAGGAGGCCTACCTGTTCCAGAAGCTGGTGCGCACCGGCTTCGGCAGCAACAACGTGGACCACTGCACGCGGCTCTGCCATGCCTCCTCGGTCGCGGCGTTGATGGAGGGGATCGGCTCGGG
>JBLMXS010000314.1:0-4414 GCA_050257895.1 Thiohalocapsa sp. | reverse complement strand
CGGTGGCCAGCGTCGAAATCGTCGCCGGCAGCTGGCCATTCCGCCGCAATCGGCGGCAGATCGTGGTCGGCTTCGAGCTGCGGATCGAACTCGGCGAGGCGGCCGATCACCCATTGCTGCGCCTTTTCGAGGCCGCGGACGAGGTCGGCGTATTCGCGCAGCACCCCCGTCAGCGTCAGTCGCAGCACCAAAGCGCGATCCACCGCCTCGGCCTCGGAGGTCTTGAGATGGAAGGCTTCCGTCTCCGCCGCCTCGGCTGCGGCCGCGATCCGGCGCCGCTCTCGCGACATCGCCGCGAGGTTGGCGAAGAGCGGGCCGAGCGCCGCCGCGCCGATATCGCGCAGGTCGAACACCATTGTGCGGGGAGACGCGGTGCCCGCCGCAGCCTCGCGCGCCGGCAGCCCGTCACGCCGGCCGGCAGGCCGCTCGCGGCCGTACACCGCCACCAGCTGCAGGCCGTTCCACTGGCTGTCCGGCTCGGCTGCGGCGTCGACCACCACGAGATGCAGCAGGCGGTGGCCTGACGGCAGGCATGGCGGCAGGGTGTCGTATTCAAAGCTCGCCGCGTGCTCCTCGACCGGCGCCTCCTCCTCGAACGGCACCATGACGACGACGAAATGCCCGGCCCGGCGCGCCAACCGATCGAGGACGGCGCGCCAGTCGGCGAAATGCTCGAGCGTGTTCGAGCAATAGACGAGATCGGCGAGCGGACCGCCGTCGTCGCCGCCATTCAGCTCGGCGCCGCTCAGGTTGGTGAAGGCGAAGTCCGGATAGAGCCGGCGCGCCGTCCCGAGCGCGGCTTGCGCCACGTCGCCGCCGGCAATCGACGATTGCGGGAAAAGCCGCCGCCACACCGGCAGCGCGTCGCCGAACGCGCAGCCGTAATCAAAGATCGACAGGCGCCGATCGCACACCTCGTCAACCAGCCACTGCGGCAGCTCGCGGACGCAAAGCTCGGCGAAGAACACCGTCTGCAACGGCCCGCCTTCGGCCGTCCAGTCGACGACGAAGCGCCGGTTCCAGTATTCGGGCGAATTGAGGTCGCCGTTGGCAGCGCGCTCATCCATCGCGCGTCACGCCGCCGGCTGCAGCGCGATCTCGCCGACCTCCAGCGGCGTGCCGCGGGCCGCCCAGATGCGGATCTCGAGATCGCGTACGGGGCTGCCCGGCGGCAGGGCAAACATCAACCGGCAGCGCCGGCGCCGCCCCAGCGCCGACAGGCGGAAAGAGTGGCGCGCGACCACCTGCGAGGCTCCGTCATGCACGATATCGACCGTGAACTCTCCGTGCGGCGGCCATAGCCGATAGAGCCGCGCCTCGATGAGGGCGACGTAGCTGCCGGCCTCCAGGGCCAGATAGGGGCCGAACACCAGCATGCCGGAGGCGGCGCCGGGACGGCGGCGAACGCGCTCGCCGACAAGGAACGCTGCCTCGCCGAGGCGAAAGCCGCGCTGGTAAAAGGGCCCGCTGCCGGGCAGGAGCAGCCGCTGGCGCTCGCCCGCCGCCGTGGCGCCCGGCTCGGCGGCGTTGCTGCCTCCGCGCTCGCGCAGCTGCGCGATCTCGCCTTCCAGCGTGGAGATCCGCTCCTCGTCGCGCCACCGCCTTACCCGCAGCGCCTGCAGGTCGCGGCGCAACGCCTTGTTGCTGCCGACCAGGAGGCGGATGTCGTGCTGCTGCCGGCGCAGCCGTTCGCCGTCGGGATCGCCGGCCGCAATCGCCGGCACCGCCGCCGCCTCCGCTGTTGTCTCCAGCTCGCGCACCCGGTGGCGGTCGAGCGCGACGCGCGCCTGCTGCAGCAATGCCGGCGGGATCGCCAGCTCGGCCGCGCCCGTCTCGACCAGCCACCGCAGATAGGCCGTGCGGCCACTCCTCCGATCGATGTCGAAGCGATACCGCAGGTCGGCATGGCGTTGCCAGATGTCGTCGTAAAGGATGCTGACTGGCAGGTCCGGCAGGTCCGCCCGGCACGGACTCGGCCTGTCGAGAATGGCAACAGCATGCGCCGCGACGGCAGCGGCGTCGCCATCGATCGCCGCGGCATGCCGCGCGTACGCGTCGCGCACCAGTGCGGGGAACCCGGCCGCGCCGCCGTCGTCGGAGGTGCCCGGCAGCGGGAAGGAGGCCGCCTCGTCCTGCACCTTCTGGTGGTATTCCGCGAAGAGATCGGCGAACGGCTCGCACCCGGAGATGAAGAACCGCGCCAGGTACTGCTCGGAATCCTCTTGCTGCAGGTCCCAGCGGCTGTAATGGACGAACCGCAACGGTGCGTCCGCCGCCATCCAGATGCCGCCGCGCCAGCTGAGCGGCCGCTCATGCGCGTTCCAATAGGCAAAATTGTAGCCCGGATGCCGCAGCACCGCGACGCCGTCGCAGATCGACGGCGCCAGCTCCAGCCATTTCTGGTCGCCGTACGTCCCCTCGGCCGGGTCGTGCGTGCAGCCGGTCCTGACCCGCTCGCACCACCAGCCGAGAAACGCCTGGGCGGCCTCGCTCGGCGCCATGGCCACAAACCCGGCGTTGAACGAGCCGGCCTGCAACAGGAATTTTTCATGCGCCTGGTCCCGGCCACGGCGCAGAATGTGCGGCGTCAGCACCAGGCTGGCGCCATGGTTAAGCGCCGCCTCCGCCTCGATCAGCGGCGTGAAGAGTTCGATGTCGGAATCGAAATAGGTGATCGGGCCGTCGGCCGACCGGGCGAACAGGTGGCGCAAGGCCCACGGCTTCAGCGCAAAGCACAATTCGGCCGTTGAATAGCGGAACTGCATGTCCGCCAGGCCGTCGCAGCCGAGCTCGGCCGCCGGGATCACCAGGTCGAAAAACTCTTCGAAACTGCCGGTGGGCAGCGGCGCCCCCAGAACCACGGCGATGAGCTGCGCCTCGGGATGGCACTGCCGCGCCGAGCGCGCCCAGATGCGCGCCTGCCCGATGCGATCGCGGGTGAGGATCGTCAGAAAGCGCGGCCGGGCAACGCTTGCCGAGCTGAAGCGCGCCACCGCCATGTCAGGCCTTGCGGTGTCACGGCTTGCCGGCGCCCAGCCCGTCGGGGCCGGCAGCGGAAACGTGCGACCTTCGTCCATCGCGCCTCGATTGCGGGAGCCGCCGCCCGTCCCTGCCCCGTCTTCCTGATGCCGGTCGCCCCCCTGCGATCCGGCTGCGGTTTTACCTTCCCACAATCGCCGAAGCGACGGAAGAGGCTGTGCCGAGGCTGTTCGCCACGCCTTTTTCTTGTCATGCGAGCGGTAAAGCGCCGATATTGCTTCTTTCGTCACGACAAGAACCGCCAGCAGGAAGCGGACAACGGTGACATTTGATGTTGCCGGCGGCGGCAAGCCCCCGCCCCGGCGGAACTGGACCGAGATATTGTGGCCGGCGCGAGGTCTCCTCGCGGCTGCGGCTGCCCCATCGGCAGGCGTACACCGGCTGCTCGATCGTCCGCTGCCGCGTTACGGCCTCGCGCTGCTCGCCGTCGCGGCGGCAACGACGGTGACGCATCTCGTCGGCACCCTGGCCGAAAAGCCATGGGCGTTCCCGTTCTACGCCGCGGTCGTCGCCAGTGCCTGGTTCGGCGTCGGCCCGGGCTGCATCGCGGTGTTGCTGGCGTCGGCGTCGGTCGAGTATTTCTGGGCCTCGCCGTCGCTCAGCCTCCACGTTGGCGCCGGCGACCTGCCGTGGTTTGCCTCGTTTGTGCTGTGCGCCGTCGTCAGCCTCGCGTGGAGCACCCAGCGCCGCCGAGCGCAGCGGCATCTCGAGCAGACCGTGGGCCACCGCACCGCCGACCTCCTGCGCGCCAATGCCGCCCTGCAGGTCGAGATCGGCGAGCGACAGGCGGCCGAGGAAGAATTGCGCCGCAGCGAGACGCTATTGGCGCAGGGTCAGCAGCTGAGCCGAACCGCGAGCTGGAGCCTGCACTGGCCGTCCGGCGACATGCGCTGGTCGGCGCAGCTGTTCGACATCCTCGGACTCGACCCTGACGCCGCCGCGCCGTCCTACCGGTTGCTCATCGACCGGGTCCATCCGGATGATCGGCCCGAGTTCGTCCAGGCGCTGGCGCAGGCCGTCGAGGAACAGGGGGAGTTCTCGTGCGAGGCCCGGATCCTCATCCCCGGCGGCGGCGTCAAGCACGTGCACGCCCTCGGCGAGGTCAAGCGGGTGCTCAAGCGCGACGACAGCATCGAATTGATCGGCACGATCGTCGACCTGACCGAGCGCAAGCAGACCGAGCGGGCCCTGCGCGATGCCGAAGCGGAGCTCGCACGAACCTTGCGCCTGGCGACGCTGGCTGAACTCGCGGCCGCGATTGCGCACGAGATCAACCAGCCGCTGGCCGCGATCACCGCGAACGGCAGCGCCTGCGTGCGCTCGCTCGCGCATCAGCCGCCGATGATCGAGAATGCCCGCGAGGCGGCCGGCTGCA
>JBLMXS010000313.1:0-2525 GCA_050257895.1 Thiohalocapsa sp. | reverse complement strand
ATAGCGATAGCCGGTCAGTCCCGCGGTCGAGGCGACCGAGACGATGCGGCCATAGCCCGCCTCGACCATCGCCGGCAGGACGGCCTGGGTGCACAGAAAGACGCTGGTCAGGTTGACGTCGATCATGCGCTGCCAGAGCGCGAGGTCGGTGCGTTTGAACGGCGCCGAAGCCGCGGCGCCCGCGTTGTTGACGAGAATCGCCGGCGTGCCCAGCGCCTTGGCCGCGGCGGCGAACGCTTGTGCGACGGCGGTGGCGTCGGTAACGTCGGCGACGGCGATCGAGGTCGGCACGCCATGGGCAGCTTCGAGCTTGGCCCGCGCGGTCTCGAGCGTCTTGGCGGTGCGGCCGACGAGCGTGATGCCGGCGCCGAGGGCGGCCAGCCTGTCGGCGATGGCCGCGCCGATGCCCCGCCCCGCCCCGGTCACGATGGCGTGGCGGCCGGCCAGCGGACGCGCCAAGGGGGCGCCGCCTGTCGCGGTCGCCACCGGCTGCGTCCCTGCCGACGTCCTGGCCATGCTATCGTCCCCAGGTTGTGTGAGCCGGGCCCCTTGCCCGGGGCCGAAATTTGTTTTAAGTCTAAAATATATAGCTATAAACTTTCAAGGATTTTCCGTCCGGCGGCGGGCTGCAGGCCGCTCCGCAAGGCGGGCAATCTCGGGCTTATGGTAACGGGCTAGGAGACGTCATGGAAATCCTTCAGCCGCCTGGTTGGGCAAAACCGCGGGGCTATTCGAACGGCGTCGCGGCCGAGGGCAGGCTGGTCTTCGTGGCCGGTCAAGTCGGCTGGAACCCCGCGACCTGCCAGTTCGAGACCGACGATTTTGCCGGCCAGTTCCGCCAGACCCTGCTCAACACCGTGGCGGTGCTGGCGGCGGGCGGCGCCAAGCCCGAGCACATCGTGCGCATGACCTGGTACGTCACCAGCAAGCAGGAATATCTCGCGAGCCTCAAGGAGATCGGCCGCGCCTATCGCGAGATCATCGGCGCGCACTATCCGCCGATGGCGGCCATCGGCATCACCGCGCTCATGGAAGATCGCGCCAAGGTCGAGATCGAGACCACGGCGGTCGTGCCGCGCGGCTGACCCGCCCCGTTGCCCGGGAGCCTTGGCCGGTTTATAGAAGGCCGCCGTCTTTGCGCATGAGGCTCGGTCAGAAGCCGCGCACCAAGGCCACAACGGAAGCGCATGTCCTCCAGGGAACGCCTGCGCCGCCTGCTGTTCGGCGCACCGCGCAATCCGCTTAGCCGTCACACCCGCGAACGCATCGTGCTGGTCGCGTTCATCGCCTGGGTCGGCCTCGGCGCCGACGGCCTGTCGTCGGCCAATTACGGTCCGGCCGAGGCCTATCTCGCGCTTGGCCGATACCCCGAGCTCGGCCTGTTCGTGGCCCTGGCCATCGTCGTCACCGTCTTCGTGATCGCGCTCTCCTACAACCAAGTCGTCGAGCTGTTTCCCTCGGGCGGCGGCGGCTACAAGGTCGCGACGCGCCTGCTCGGCCGCTATCCCGGGCTGATCTCGGGCAGCGCGCTCATCGTCGACTATGTGCTGACCATCGTCATCTCGGTGGCGGCCGGCGTCGACGCGCTGTTCAGCCTGCTGCCCACCGGCTATCACGGCGCGAAGCTCCCGGCGGAGACCGCGGTCATCGTCACGCTGGCCTGGCTCAACCTGCGCGGCGTCAAGGAATCGATCCTGGTCCTGATGCCGATCTTCATCGGCTTCCTCGTGACCCACGTCGCGCTGATCGCGACCGGCATCCTGAGCCATGCGACCGGCCTGCCGGCGCTCGTGCCGCACACCATGAGCGCGGCCGGCGAGTTGATCGACCAGGCCGGCTGGCTGTTCGTCGTCTCGGTGCTGCTGCGCGCCTATTCGTTCGGCGCCGGTACCTTCACCGGCATCGAGGCGATCTCCAACAACTGCAACGTGCTCGCCGAGCCGCGCGTGCGCACCGGCAAATGGGCGATGATGTATCTCGCGATTTCGCTGGCCGGCGTCGCGGGCGCGCTCATGGTGCTCTACCTGCTGTGGAACGTCGCGCCGGTGCCCGGCCAGACGCTCAACGCCGTCGCATTCGACCGCGTGCTGGCCGCGATCGAGCCCGCCGGCTGGCCGTTCCATCACGAGACGCTGCTGATCGTCATGGCTTTCGCCGCGGCGCTGCTGTTCGTCGCGGCCAATACCGGCTTCCTCGGCGGACCGGCGGTGCTCGCCAACATGGCGCTCGACCGCTGGGTCCCGACCTGGATGGCCAACCTGTCGACGCGGCTCGTCACGCAGAACGGCATCCTGCTGATGGCCGCCGCGGCGATCGTGGCGCTGTGGGCGACCGGCGGCAGCGTCGACTTCCTGATCATCCTCTACAGCATCAACGTGTTCATCACCTTTTCGATGTCGCTGCTCGGCCTGAGCCGGCATTGGTTCCAGCACCGGCACCGGGCGCCCGACTGGCCTCGCCACGTCGCGCTCTCGGCGCTCGGCTTCGTCTTCGCCGCCAGCATTCTGGCCATCTTGATCGTCGAG
>JBLMXS010000312.1:0-2714 GCA_050257895.1 Thiohalocapsa sp. | reverse complement strand
CGCCGGCGGCCATCGCGGCGTCCCCGCCCTGCATCCGCACGGCCGAGCGGGCGCTGTCCGGGCGGCAGGCCGGGGAGCGTCGGATTCGGGCTCGGCGGCGCGACCGCAACCGACGGCGGCTGGTTCTGGGGCACCACCGTGGTTCCGGGCGGCGGCGCCAGAGGCTGCGACTGCACTGCTCCCGGCATGGCGTTGCCCTGCTGGCCCGGGTAGGCACGGTTCGGCGCCGGCAGCACCCGTCCCTGCCGCGGCAGTTCCGGCACCTCTTCGTCGTCGTCAGGCGCCTGCTGCTGATTGCCGCGGGGGATGCTGCCGGGCGGCCGCAACGGCGGATCGGAGAAGATCGTGCCGATCTGGGCCCGCGCAGGCGGGGCAACCGTGAGCGCCGTGGCAGCCAGAAGGGCCGCAAGGCCAGTCAGGAGGAGGTTTCGAGGCATCTCGCGCGGCTTCAACAGCGAATCGGGTTTATCGGACATTGTACAGAGGGTTACCGCCGCTCGCAGGACGTCCGGTTAACACGCCGAATACGGCGGGGAAAGGGCGGCGCCGCTGGCCAGACCGCCTGCCAGATGGGATAGTCGCCCCCGGTCCGCGTCCCGGACCCAGGCGTCTCCGGGCCAACCGGAGCTAGACAAGGGGGAAACATGCCCGATCGCATTCGTCTCGACGGCCGGGTCGCCGTCGTCACGGGCGCCGCCGGTTTCATCGGCAGCGCCACCGCAAGACTGCTCGCCGAGCGCGGCGCGCGCATCGTCGCCGTCGACCGCCGCGAGGCCGACCTGAAAGCCGCAACCGCAGAATTGCCGCCCGCCGCCGAGGCGCTCGCGATCGCCGCCGACGTCACCAGCGAGGATGAGGTGAAGGCCTATGTCCGCGCCGCCGTCGACCGCTTCGGCAAGATCGACGTGTTCTACAACAATGCCGGGATCGAGGGCGACGTCCGCAAGATCACCGACTATCCGCTCGAAAGCTTCCGCCGCGTGCTCGATGTCAACGTCGTAGGCGTGTTCTTGGGCCTGAAACACGTGCTGCCGGTCATGCTCCAGCGCAACAAAGGCAGCATCATCAACACCGCCTCCATCGCCGGCCTCCTCGGCACGCCCGACGTCGCCGTCTACAGCGCCAGCAAGCACGCGGTGATCGGCCTCACCAAGAGCGCGGCGATGGAATGCGCAGGCACCGGCGTGCGCGTCAACTGCGTCTGCCCCGGCCTGATCGAGAGCCGCATGCTGAGCGCGATCATCGACGGCCGCAATCCCGGCAAGCCGCCGATCCCGAGCGAAAAGATCGCCGAGCGCATTCCGGCGCGGCGGCTCGGCAACCCCTCCGAGGTCGCCTCCATCGTCGCCTTCCTGGCCTCCGACGAGGCGAGCTACGTCTCCGGCTCCGCCTACACCGTCGATGGCGGTCGCACCGCCGGCTGATCACCCCTCGTCATTCCGGGGCGATGCGCAGCATCGAACCTGGAATCTCGAGGTAACACAATGCGCAATTGCGCACTGGGGTTCGCGCTGCGCGCGCCCCGGAACGACGTCCAAAATCTTGTTTCAACTCACAGGTCCCCCATGCCCGTTGTCCTCGATCCCGATGCCGCCGCCGTCTACAAGGCCTTCCAGGAAGCCGGCCGTCCGGCCTATGAATCGCTGACCGCGCCGGAAGCGCGTGCGTATTATGCGCAGGCGCGGTTTGCCACCAATCCGGACGCACCGGAGCTGTCGCGCGTCGAACAGCTCACGATCCCCTCGCCGCACGGCGCCATCCCCGCGCGCCTCTACGAGCCGAAGCGATTGCGCCGGCGCGACGGCCTGGCGCCCGGGCTGGTGTTCTTCCACGGCGGCGGCTGGGTGATCGGCGATCTCGACACCCACGACGTCGCCTGCCGCAAGCTTGCCGACGAAGGCGAACTGATCGTGATCTCGGTCGACTATCGCCTCGCCCCCGAGCACAAGTTCCCCGCCGCCGTTGACGATGCGATCGAAGCCTCCAAATGGGTCGCCGCCAACGCCAAGCAGCTCGGCATCGACGCAGCACGGCTCTGCGTCGGCGGCGACAGCGCCGGCGGCAATCTCGCCGCGGTGGTCGCGATCGCCGCGCGCGACGGCAACGGCCCCGCCATCGCGGGCCAGGTACTGATTTATCCGGCCGTCGATTTCGCAATGACGCATCGCTCGCACAGCGAGCCGGAGACCAGCGTGCTCCTGACTCACTCCGTCATCCGCTGGTTTTGCGACCACTATCTCAACGGCGCCGCCGACGTGCACGACTGGCGCGCCTCGCCCGCGCGCGCAGCGACCCTGATCGGCCTGCCGCCCGCTTACGTGCTCACCGCGGGCGCCGATCCCCTGCGCGACGAAGGCGACGAATATGCCGAGCGCCTGAAGCAGGCCGGCGTTCCCGTCACCTACCGGCACTTCCCCGGCCAGTTCCACGGCTTCTTCACCATGGGCAAGCTCTTGCAGCAGGCCAATGTCGCGGCAGCCGAGATCGGGACGTGGCTGAAGGGGCTGAATTGACGCATTCGCGCACGGCTTGACGTCGGGCAAACGCCTCCCATATTCTAGCCAGAAAATCAGGCTAGAAGGAGCGAAGCCATGTCCCGCCGGATCTGGTCAGTCCAGGACGCGAAGAACCGGTTCAGCGAGGTCGTCAATGCAGCACGAAAGGTGCCGCAAACCGTGACCAAGCACGGCAAGGCTGCGGTCGTCATTGTCGAC
>JBLMXS010000311.1:0-3921 GCA_050257895.1 Thiohalocapsa sp. | reverse complement strand
CGTCGGCGGCGGCGTGCGCAGCGTCGAGGACATCCGCAAGCTGCTCTTGGCCGGTGCCGACAAGGTGTCGATCAATACCGCCGCGGTCGCACGCCCCGAGTTCGTCCGCGAGGCGGCCGAGAAATTCGGCAGCCAGTGCATCGTCGCGGCGATCGACGCCAAGGCGACGGGGCCGCAGCGCTGGGGCGTGTTCACGCATGGCGGGCGGCGCGAGACCGGGCTCGACGCGGTCGAATGGGCCTGCCGCCTTGCCGATTACGGCGCCGGCGAGATCCTCCTGACCTCGATGGACCGCGACGGCACCAAGGCCGGATTCGACATTCCGCTGACCCGCACCGTCGCCGACGCGGTGCGGGTGCCGGTGATCGCCTCGGGCGGCGTCGGCACGCTCGACCACCTCGTCGAGGGCATCCGCGACGGCCACGCGACCGCCGTGCTGGCCGCCTCGATCTTCCATTTCGGCACGTTCCGCATCGGCGAGGCGAAGGCGCATCTCGCCGCTTCCGGCGTTCCGGTGAGGCTCTGACGATGGCGGACGCGCTCGGCGAAGCCTTGCAACGGCTGTGGCAGGTCATCGATTCCCGCCGCGGCGCCGATCCCCAAACCTCCTACACCGCCCGCCTGTTCGCCCGCGGCCGCGACAAGATCGCGCAGAAACTCGGCGAGGAGGCGGTCGAGGCGGTGATTGAAGGGGTGCGTGGCGACGCCGGCGCGCTGATCGGCGAGAGCGCCGACGTTCTGTACCACCTCCTGGTGCTGTGGGCCGATATGGGGCTGACGCCGGACGACATCGCCGCCGAGCTGGCGCGCCGCGATGGCACCTCCGGCATCGCCGAAAAGAAGGCCCGCCGCAACTCGTAACGCCTGGATTGTCATCCCGGCGAAGGCCGGGATCCATCTATCAGCGGTCGCAGCGGGTGCCGGTATGGGTCCCGGCCTTCGCCGGGATGACAAAATTGGTCATGACATCGGCTCTTCCGTAGCCGGTGCCAGCGCGGCGACGATCGCGGACACCAGCGGCTTCATGAAGAAGGCGTCAGCCGGCATGATCGCGACCGGCAAGCCGCGCCGCGTCAGCGCGGCGGCGACGACCGGGCCGACCGCGGCAATCCTGGTGCGGCGCAGCGCCTTCTCGAGCGCCGCGGTCAGCCCGTGCGCCGCGGCAGCCTCGAATAAGCGCGTCACCTGCGGCGTGCTGGTGAAGGCGACGGCGTCGACCTGCCCCTCGCCAACCGCACCGATCAATTGCTCGATCGCCGCGTCGGCCGCCGCCGGGACATAGGCGTACGGCAACACCGGATCGGGCCGCGCTCCCGCCGCCGTCAGGAACTCTGCCAGGGTCGGCGGCGCGTCGGGATAGAGCTGGACGCCGACCCGGCGGCCGATCAGCTCGCCCTGCCGCAGCGCCGTGATGACGCCGTCGGTGGTCGGCCGCTCGGCGCGCAGCCCCGGCGCCAGGCCGAGCTGGCGCAACGCCTGCGCCGGCTTGGGGCCGCGGGTAACGGTCCGCACCATGCCGAGCGCGGCGCGGAACGCGGCCCCCTCCCCTGCCCGCTCGGCAAAACCGCACAGGCGCCGCAACCCCTCGCCGGTCATCAGCACCAGATCGTCGGGCGGCTGCGCGACAAACCGCCGGAGCCACGCGACGACCCAGGCCGCGTCGGGGGCGTCGGCGATGGCGACCAGCGGCACCCGCAAGGTCGCCGCGCCCTGCGCCTCCAGCATGCCGCCGAGCCGGTCGAGCTCGCGATGCTCGAGGATGGCGATGCGCCGGCCGGCGAGCGGGTGTGGCGATGTCTCAGACATGCTCAGGCCAACCTATCATCGCTGGCGCCGCTGGTCTCGGGGCGTCATTGGTGCTATCCCGCGCGCTTCATCGCCAGCGGGCTTGATGCCGCCGAACGCCATGCAGGAAATCCTCAAGAAGCTCGACGAAATGCGCGAGGCCGCCCGCATCGGCGGCGGCCTGCGCCGCGTCAAGGCGCAGCACGAAAAGGGCAAGCTGACGGCGCGCGAGCGCATCGAGGTGCTGCTCGATCCGGGCTCGTTCGAAGAATGGGACATGTTCGTCGAACACCGCAGCAGCGATTTCGGCATGGAAGAGCAGAAGGTGCCGGGCGACGGCGTCGTCACCGGCTACGGTACGATCAACGGCCGCCTCGTCTTTGTGTTCAGCCAGGACTTCACGGTGTTCGGCGGCTCGCTTTCGGAGGCGCACGCCGAGAAGATCTGCAAGGTCATGGACCAGGCGATGAAGGTCGGCGCTCCGGTCATCGGCCTCAACGATTCCGGCGGCGCCCGCATCCAGGAGGGGGTCGCCTCGCTCGCCGGCTATGCCGAGGTGTTCGAGCGCAATGTGCTGGCCTCGGGCGTCATCCCGCAGATCTCGCTGATCATGGGCCCCTGCGCCGGCGGGGCCGTCTACTCGCCGGCGATGACCGACTTCATCTTCATGGTGAAGGACAGCTCCTATATGTTCGTCACCGGCCCCGACGTCGTGAAGACCGTGACGCACGAGAGCGTGACCCAGGAGGAGCTGGGCGGCGCCGTCACCCATACGACGCGCTCCGGCGTCGCCGACCTCGCCTTCGAGAACGATGTCGAGGCGCTGATCGAATTGCGCCGCTTTGTCGATTTCCTGCCCGGCTCCAACCGCGGGCCGGCGCCGGCGCGGCCTTTTACTGACCCGGGGGACCGCATCGAGCCGTCGCTCGAGACTTTGATCCCGGCCAACCCGAACAAGCCCTACGACATCAAGGAGCTGATCGCCAAGGTCGTCGACGACGGCGATTTCTTCGAACTGCAACCGAACCACGCCGCCAACATCGTCGTCGGCTTCGCGCGCATGGAAGGCGCGACGATCGGCGTCGTCGCCAACCAGCCGATGGTGCTGGCCGGCTGCCTCGACATCGACAGCGCCCGCAAGGCGGCCCGCTTCGTGCGCTTCTGCGACTGCTTCAACATCCCGATCGTGACGTTTGTCGACGTGCCGGGGTTTCTGCCGGGTACGGCGCAGGAATACGGCGCCATCATCAAGCACGGCGCCAAGCTCCTTTTCGCGTTCGCCGAGGCGACGGTGCCGAAGGTGACATTGATCACGAGAAAGGCCTATGGCGGTGCCTACGACGTCATGAGCTCGAAGCACCTGCGCGGCGACGTCAATTTCGCCTGGCCCACCGCCGAGATCGCGGTGATGGGGCCGAAGGGGGCGGTGGAGATCATCTTCCGCGCCGATCTCGGCGACACCGAAAAGATCGCCGCTCGGACCGAGGAATACCGCGAGAAATTCGCCAACCCGTTCGTTGCCGCCAGCCGCGGCTTTATCGACGATGTGATCCCGCCGGCGACGACGCGCCGCCGCCTCTGCCGAGCCCTCCACATGCTGCGCGGCAAGCGCCTCGAAAACCCATGGAAAAAACACGACAATATCCCGCTCTAGCCCCCTCTCCCGCATTGCGGGAGAGGGGGGGGCCCGCGCCGGGGGGGCGGGAGGGTGCGGGTCTGCCGATCCACAAACGCCCTCACCCGTGTCGCTGCTGTGCAGCGAGCCACCGTCTCCCGCAATGTGGGAGAGGGGCTTAGCTCAGATGTTCCAGAAGATCCTGATCGCCAATCGCGGCGAAATCGCCTGCCGCATCATTCGGACCGCGCGGCGCATGGGGATTGCGACGGTGGCGGTCTACTCCGAGGCCGATGCCGAGGCGCTGCATGTCAGGATGGCGGACGAGGCTGTCCTGATCGGCCCGGCGCCGTCCGCCGAGAGCTACCTGCGCATCGACCGGATCGTCGAGGCGTGCGAGGCGACCGGCGCCGAGGCGGTACACCCCGGCTATGGCTTTCTGTCGGAGCGGCCGGCCTTTGCCGAGGCGCTGGCGGCGGCCGGGATCGTTTTTATCGGGCCAACGCCCGAGGCGATCGCCG
>JBLMXS010000310.1:0-9169 GCA_050257895.1 Thiohalocapsa sp. | reverse complement strand
GGGCGACGTATTTCTGTTGCTGTGGGACAAGTTCGTCGAACACCGCGTCGAGGTGCCGTTCCCGCAGCGCGACATCCACGTCCGCGATCTGCCGCCGGCCTTGCGGCAGCCGCTCTAAGTGGGCCCGCCGCTATTTCAGCGTCTCGAGATAGGCGATGAGGTCGTCGATCTCGGCCCGGGTCAGCGCCAGGTCCGGCATGGCGCCGTGCGGATGCGACAGGAAGGCGCGCAGCTGGCCGGGATCGAGATGCTCGGCCACCGCATGGAAGCTCGGCGGTCCCTGCGGCAATGTCGCGGCCGGGCGGCCGCCGTCGATGACGTGGCAATTGGCGCACCATCGCCGCGCCAACTCTTGGCCGGCGGCGGCATCGGCGCGCGCCGTCAGCGGCATCAGCCAAACCAGCAGCACCGCCAGCGCGGGAAGCGTCGTCCTCAGTCGTCGTCGCCTTGCCATGCTTCAAAACCCTCCCGCACCAGAAATGGCACCAGCGCCAGCGCCGTGACCGCGTCCACCCACCACGCGCCGATCAGCCATTGTGCGGCAAGCCCGGCCACGACGATCCCCGACAAATAGGCGCAGGCAATCGCCTCGACCGCGTCGGCACGCAGCGCCCGACTGCCGATGCGCTCGGCTATGCCAGTCTTGGCGCGCGACAGCAACACCATGGCCGGCATTGCCGCGAGCGCCACCGCGAGGCCGAGGGCTGAGAATTCCTGGCCGCTGCGCGTTGCCAGGCTCCAGCCGGCGCCGGCGACGACATAGCAGGCGAGCGCCAGCAGCAGGCCGCCGGCGATCCGCGCCGCCCGCTTCTCGAAGGCTTCCGGGAATGCGTCGCCCCGCCGCAGCTCGAGACGTAGGCGCCACATTAGAACGCCAGCCGAGGCGAGTTCGATCAGGCTGTCAGCGCCGAACGCGACGAGCGTCAGGCTGCCGGCGCGGATCCCGGCGAGCAGCGCGGCGGCCGCTTCGATCACCATCCAGCCGATCGTCAGCCATTCGAGGCGCAGCGCCCGGTCGATCAGCGCCCGCCGCTCCGGCAGGGAGACCGTCGTCATTTGCGCTGGCATCGCCTGACTATAGCATGCCCGGCAGCGGGAGATGGGGAGGAACGGCAATGAGCGACGGGCTCGCAGTTCGGCCCGCCCCACCAGGCAATCCGACGGGCAATCCGAGGCCGCTCTACGTCGTCGGCCTGTTCGCTATGGGCTACGCCGATTTCTACATCTTCCTGATCCCACTGTTCTGCCTCTCGCTGGGCATGAGCGTCGGGGAGATCGGCCTCATCGTCGGCGCCCGCTCGGCGCTGGCGGTGTTCCTGTCGATCCATGTCGGCAATCTGATGGACCGCTTCGGGACCCGGCGGGTGACCTTGTTCTTCGTGTCGGTCGGCATATTCCTGGCGCCCGTCTTCCCGCTGCTGCCGTCGTTCTGGCCGGTGCTGGTCCTGCAGATCGTCACCGGCGGCGCGTTGACCTTCGCGTGGGCCGGCTCGCAGACGCTGAACGCGCAACTGGCCGAGGGCGACGCCGGCGCTATCGGCCGTTTCACGTTCTTCGCCCGCATCGGCTCGACCGCGGCGCCGATCGTCGCCGGCGCGATGTGGGATTTCGGCGGCGTGTGGGCGGCGTTTCTGCTCGGCGCGGCGTGGGGCCTGGCGCTGACCTTGCCGCTCTTGCGCTGCCCGGAAGCCGAGCTGGTGACGCCGTCCGGCCGATCGCCGCGCTTTGTCCTGCGTGACGCGCTGCCGAAGCTCTCGGACTACGTCGGCAGCTTCGCGCTGCTGGCGTTGCCGGCGGTGCTCGCGACGATCGCCATCATGTTCCTGCGCACCTCGACCAACGGCGTGCAGTATTCGCTCTACGCGGTCTACCTGAAATCGATCGGGCTGACCGGCACGGCGCTCGGCATCCTGTTCGCCGCGGCCGAGGCGGCGAGCGCCGTCGGCTCGCTGTTGGCGGGAAGCGCGGCGCGCCTCGGCGACCCGCAGCGCACCATGCTGAGCGGCACCGTGCTGTCGATCCTCTTGATCTGCGTGACGCCGTTCCTCGGCGGCATCTTCGCGCTGCTCTTGCTGGCGCAGCTCGGCCGCGGCTGGCTGCAGGGCGTCGTGCAGCCGCTGATGTTTTCGGTGCAGGCCAAGGCGGTCGGGCGCTACCGCCAGGGCGCCGTCGTCGGTCTACGGCAAACGATGAACCGGCTGGCGCAGATCGTCATCCCGCCGGTGATGGGGCTGATCGCCGATTGGTGGAGCCTGACCGCCAGCTTCGTCGTGTTCGGCGCGTTCCTGACGCTGGCCTCTATCCCGATTGTCGGCCTCACCCGCCGCGCCGCTGCGGTTGAATCACCCCCTACCTCGTCATCGCCGGGCGTTTCCCTGCATCCACGTCCAGCGCCGAGGCGGGTGGCGCATGGATGCCTGGGTCAAGCCAAGTCGGTCAAGCCCGGGCATGACAAGCGGAGTCGTTGACACTACTCACGGTCGCGGCGCAGCAGGGCGGCGCTGACCTGGTAATCGTGGAACAGCCAATACGGCTTCAGCATCGAGGCGCGCCACTGCTCGATGCCGAGAAACGGGAACGGCAGCCGCGCCAAGTGCCGCAGCAGGATCCATGGGCGCCGCTTCACCTCGTCGCGGTACGATTCACCGATATCGACGACCTCCGCCAGGATCGGCGTCGCGCCGGTGAACAGCGCCGCCATCGCTGCCGGCGTTGGGCGGTACAGCGTGTCGATCGGGTCGGCGTGGCGCGGATAGCTCTGCGGCGCCGTCGCGATGATGATGCCGCCCCTGCCGACGAGCTCGACGCAGCGCCGCGCCAACAGCGCCGGGTCGCGCACATGCTCGAGGAGGTTGCAGCAGAGGAGCGCACGGTAATTGCGGCCGCGCAGCCGCGCGAAGTCTTCGTCGTTAAGCAGGTCGCCGCGGATGTCGATGCCGCTTCCGGTGCGGGCGTCGAGATGCACGATTTCGACGCCGCGCCCTGCCAGCGGGGCAAAAATCTCGCGCTCGATCCACGGCTGCGCCTGCTCACGAAACTGGGCGGTGCTGCTGCCCACGTCGAGCAACGGGGAGATTGCCGCCGCGGGATAGGCGGCCAGCCGGTCGGCGATCCATCGCGCCTCGCGCGCGAACATGCCGGCGGGCGCGCCCCGAGGCCGCTCCCCGACCCCGTCAATGCACGCTAAGCGGCTCCATGTCGTGGCGGCGGACCAGCGCGCAGGCCGCCTCGCGGTCGAGCACCGTGGCGATCTCGCTGCCGTCGGCGGCGTGCACCGCGAAGGCGACGACGTCCTCGACGACGATGCGCTTCACATACGCCAGGTGCTCGATCCCCAGAAGACCGAATTCGTGCGGCGACAATGGCTTCAGATCGTGTATGTACTGCATTTCTGGCAATTCCTTTCGTGCGCCCGTCAGCCGCTCGATTTCGAGGATACCGGACGGGCCCCGACCATCACGCCGGCGGCCGCTCGGCTCGGCTCGGGGCCGCGGATCGGGACGCTGCGCACCCGCGCCTCGACGGTCGGGCGGACGAGATCGATATGCAGCAGCCCGTTTTCCAGCCAGGCGCCGCGCACCTCGATGCCCTCGGCGAGGACGAATGAACGCTGGAACTGGCGCGCCGCGATGCCGCGATGCAGATAGACGCGCTCGCTGTCGTCGCCCTGCTTGCCGCGGATAACGAGCTGGCTGTCCTCGATCGTGATCGCGAGATCGGCCATCGTAAAGCCGGCCACCGCCAGCGTGATGCGCAACTCGTTCTCGCCGAGCTGCTCGACGTTATAGGGCGGGTAGCCGTCGCCCGAGATCTTGTTGACGCGGTCGAGCGCCCGTTCGAAATGCTCGAAACCGAGCAGCAACGGCGAGTTGAACAGCGACAGGCGCGGCATCGGTTTCTCTCCTCGGCTACGAGCGAGAGCCGCTGCCGGGCCCTGATGGCGGCACCCGGCGACGGCGGCGCAAATGCTGCCGTTGATTTGGGGTGCGGCCGCCGGCAATCAAGCAACGGGCAGGCACCGGCGGCGGCGCGGCGGCACAACCATTGCGGCGACGATGCGGCGCGGCTGCCGCAACCGCAGCGATGGCCTGTTGCACAGCCTGCCGACCCCCCATATTGATGCGCGTTCTTTCCTCCGCGCGCGGACGGTCATGGCCATGTCGAGACGCTCGCTTTCCCGGCTCCTCCCCGGCCACCGGCCGCAATGGCGGGTGCTGCTGGCACTGTTTTTCTGCGCGTTGATCGCGCTGGCGCCGAGCCTGGCCGATGCGCGCGCCGGCCGCTCCTTTTCGAGCGGCGGCGGCGGCTCGAGCGTCTCCGGGATGGGCAGCCGCGGCAGCCGCACCTTCGAGCACAACAATGCGGCGCCGATCACCCGCAGCATGACGCCGTCGGCGCCGCGCGCCACGACCCCCGCCACGGGGATGGGCGCTCCGGCCGCCGCCGCCGGCGGCAGCTTCTTCCAGCGTCATCCGTTCCTGACCGGGCTGGCCGGCGGCTTTCTGGGTTCGATGCTGTTCAGCCATCTCGGCGGCTTCGGCCATGTTCTCGGCGGGTTCCTGACGCTGCTGATCATCGGCTTGGCGATCTTCTTCCTGGTGCGCCTCATCGCCGGCCGCGGCTTCTCGTTCAGCGGCACCGGCGCCGGCGGCGGCTTTCCGCAATCGGCTGGTGCCGCCGCGGTGCCGCGACCGGAGCAGTTCCGCGGCCGCGACACCACTGTGGCGGACAGCGACCTCAACGACTTCCAGCAGATCCACGCCGCCGTTCAGGAGGCCTGGGGCCGCGGCGATCTCGGCCGGCTGCGCCAGGTGATGACCCCGGAGATGCTCAGCTATTTCTCCGAGGAGCTGACGCGCAACACGAGTGAGGGCGTGCAGAACATCGTCTCCAACGTCCGCCTCCTCAAAGGCGACATCAGCGAAAGCTGGGAGGAGGGCGATCTGCAATACGCCACCGCCTCCATGCAATGGAGCGCCATCGACTATGTCGTGCGGCTCGGGGCGCCGGGCCAGCCGCAACAGATCGTCAGCGGCGATCCGCGCACGCCGGTCGAGCAGGAGGAGGTGTGGACCTTCGTCCGCCGCCGCGGCGGCAACTGGCTCCTCTCTGCCATCCAGCAGGTGTGACAAGCGCCCAAGAGAGCACAATGAGACAGCGGGGCAAGGAGACCGCCGCACCTCATCCCTGGGCTTGAGCCCTAGGCCTGGGCCGGGTCAAACCCGGCTATGACGATGCAGATTCGATGCAACCCGAGCCGGACTAGGGACGATCAGCCCGGCGGCATTTTCGGGAAGCGCGTGCGTTCGCCGCCGGCATGCACCCAGGGCTGGGCGCTGCCGCAATAGATCTCCATCCCCGGCGTGTAGGAGGACGCATCGTCGAGCGTGCCGGCGAGGACGATCGTCACGCCCGGCATGATGTCGACTTCGGCGATGACGCCCGATCCGCAGTTCGGGCAAAATCGCCGGCGCACTTGCTTCCCCGAATCGCCGGTGTCGTGGTAGGTCTTCAACTCGCCTTGCAAGCTGACCGCCGCCGAGGGGTAAACCACCACCGCCTCGAACGCGGAGCCGGTATAGCGCTGGCAATTCTTGCAATGGCAGAGGGCGGTGAAGGCGGGCTCGCCGCTTAGCGTGTAGCGCACCCGTCCGCAGAGGCAGCCCCCGGTCAATTCGGCCATGGCGTGATCTCTCCCGGTAGAATTTGGCCGATTATATCGACTGGCCGCGGCTTCGGGAACCCGCCGCTCGATTCGACGGAGGCCGCGGTCTACCCCTCAGCCGGCGCCGGCAGGCCCTGCGCGCTTGGTGCTGAGCGGCAATCTCGCTTACCCTAGCCAAGTCGGAAATCGTATCGGACTTTAGCCTATGCGCCTGCTGCTGCTCGTCGCCCTTGCGCTGACTCCGCTGCTTGCTGCGTGCACCGAATCGACGGCGAGCCGCGTCGACGAGCGCACCTTCCGGATCGAAGGGCCGCCGATCGCGAGCGCGTCGGAAGCGCCCAACCGCCGGCTGGCCAGCCGCATCTGCCCGAAGGGGTATCGCGTCCTCAACTCGGAGACCCACAAAGGCGGGCCCGACCGCGCCACCGACGAGGACCAGTCGATGACGATCTGGACCATCCGCTGCATCTGACACCCGGCTTGCGGCCGCCGGTGAAGCGTTGCAGGCTGCGCCGACAATTGCGCTGGGGGGAAGGCGATGCAGACGAGCCGGGACAGAATCCTCACCACCCATACCGGCAGCCTGCCGCGGCCGCCGGAGCTGCGCGCGCTGCTGGTCGCCAAGGACAAGGGCGAGCCTTACGACGCGGCCGAGCTGGGCCGGCTGACGCGCCAGGCCGTGATGGCCATCGTCAAGCGCCAGGCCGAAGCCGGCGTCGACGTCGTCAATGACGGCGAGATGTCGAAGCCAGGCTATTCGACCTATGTCGCTGACCGCCTCACCGGGTTTGCCGGCAACGAGCCGGCGAAGCCGCGGCTCGACACCCGCGACCACCCAAGTTTCATGGCCGCCTACACGCGGATGACCGGCGAGAACGTGGCGCGCCGCGCCGTCTGCGTCGGCCCGATCGAATTGCGCGACCGCGCGGCGGTGCAGCAGGACATCGCCAACCTCAAGGCGGCCTTGGCGCAGGTCAACGCGGTCGAAGGCTTTATGACCGCCGCCTCGCCGGGCCTCGTGCCGGTGTTCCAGAACAACCGCTACTACCCCTCGCACGAGGCCTATGTCGAGGCGGTGGCGGCGGCGATGCAGGACGAGTATGAGGCGATCGTCGGCGCCGGCCTGGTCTTGCAGCTCGATTGCCCCGACCTCGCGATGGCGCACCACACCTCGTTCCAGGATCTCAGCGAGGCCGAGTTCCTGAAGCGCGCCCAGTTCCACATCGAGACCTTGAACCACGCGCTGCGCAACGTGCCGGCGGAGATGTGCCGCATCCACATCTGCTGGGGGAATTACGAAGGCCCGCACGACCACGACATCGATTTCGCCAAGGTGGCGCCGATCCTCATCAAGGCGAAGCCGCAGGCGCTCGTCATCGAGGCGGCCAACCCGCGCCACGCGCATGAATGGAGGGTGTGGCGCGACCTCAAGCTGCCCGACGACAAGATCCTGGTGGCCGGCGTGCTTGACACCTCGACCAACTATGTCGAGCACCCCGAGCTGGTGGCCGAGCGCCTTGTCCGCTTTGCCGACGTGGTCGGGCGCGAGCGGGTGATGGCGGGCAGCGATTGCGGCTTCGGCACGTTTGCCGGCTACGGCAAGCTCGACCCTGACATCTCGTTCAAGAAGCTGCGGGCGATGGCGGAGGGAGCGGCAATCGCCTCAAGGCGATTGTGGGGCCGGGCCTAGGCCGGGCGGCGCACGCGCCGCAGGTGCCGGCGGCGATGACGCAGGCGACGCGGCGCGCGTTCCTCGGCGGTGCCGTCGCGGTGCTGTCGGTGCCGGCGCCAGGGGAGGCGAAGCCCCCACACCCGCCGCGTCATATCGGCGTGCTGATGGCGACTAGAGATGATGACCCGGTCGACGGGGGTCCGGGCGCTGCCGCGCTGGTCAGCGGCCTGGCCGAGTACGGCTGGAATGCCGGTGGCAATTTGCGGATCGACTGGCGCTGGGCGGCCGGCGAGGAGAGCCGCTACAGGCGCTATGCCGGCGAGCTGCTGGCGCTCGGCCCCGACCTCGTCGTTGGCCATGCCAGCCCCGGTGTCGCGGCGCTGCGGCAGCTGACGCAGAGCCTGCCGATCGTCTTCGTCGAGGTCACGGATCCCGTGCGCCAGGGTTTTGTCGAGAGCCTGGCGCATCCCGGCGGCAACACGACGGGGTTCAGCGATTTCGACCTGCCGATGGGTGGCAAGTGGCTCGAGATGCTGGCGCAGATCGAGCCGCGCCGCAGCCGAGTTGCGGTGTTGTTCAACCCAGCAACGGCGCCCTTCGCGGCGGCGATGATGCCGGTGATCGAGGCGGCGGCGCGGCCGCTCGGCATGCGGGTGGGCGCGGCGCCGGTCGACGGTGTCGCCGCCGTCGAGTCGGCCATAAGCGGGCTGGCGGCGCCACCCTCCGCGGGGTTGCTGGTCTTGCCGGAGGCGTTCACGGCGGTCCATCGCGAGGGGATTGCCGCGTTGGCGGCGCATTACCGTGTGCCGGCGGTCTACGGCTTCCGCGTCGCCGGCGGGTTGATGTCGTACAGCGCCGACGGCAACGACCTGTTCCGCCGCGCCGCCGTCTATGTCGACCGCATCCTGCTTGGCGCAAAGCCGGGCGACCTGCCGGTGCAGAACCCGACGAAATTCGAGACCATCGTCAACCTGAAGGCCGCCAACTCCCTCGGCGTCACGCTGGCGCCGAGTCTGTTGGCACTGGCCAACCAGGTAATCGAGTGAGGCAACCGGGCACTCAAGCGCGCCCGCGTCAGCTCGCCTTGAACATCCGGTCGTCTGCAGGCGTTGACGGTGCGCGGCGCGTTGACGGTAACCCCTTGGGCGGAGCATGAAGAGCGCAGTTCCATCTGCGCCCCGATAGGTGTAACGAGAGGACCATGTCCGGTAGAGCGAGATTACCCGGCGGCGAGCCGCGCAAGGCAAGCCAACGCAAGGCGCGCCGCGCCGGCCAGGCGGCGACCAAGATCGCGCCGGTATGGCAACCCGGCGACGCGGTGCGCTGGAAGGACCGCAGTGGCACCTTCCGTCGCGACGCCGGCGACGACAAGCATGCCGAGATCGACATCGCCGGCCGCATCTACCGCGTGCCGCTGGCCGAACTCCGCTAGGGCCGCATCACGCAAGCCTCGCCATGGCCGTGCGTGACCCGGCCATCCACGAACGGCAACAGCGATCCCCGGGGCAAGCCCGGGGATTAGATAAGGTAACGAGCCTTCGGCTGGGCTCAGTGCTTCCGGCTCAGTGCATATAGCCGCTCGACGCCCGCGGGCCGCGTGCCGGCGGGGCAACGGCCGGTGCGGTCTGCGTCGGCGCCGCGCCCATCGCGGGAGCGGTCGGCGGCATCTGCGAACCGGTCGGCGGCGTGCTGCTGCCGGACAGCCGACTCGCCTCCTCGCGGTTGAGCTGATCGGCGATGTTGTCGTTCATCTGACCGCCGCGATGCCCGGCGCCGCGCCGTGCCATCGAACGGCCGGCGTGGTGGCGCATGCGATGGCTGCGCGCCATGTG